>JAIRRK010000158.1 GCA_031256015.1 Dysgonamonadaceae bacterium | reverse complement strand
ATTCCGGCTCGTTGGCTATCATCTGGTCCAAGTAATACAATGCAACTTTGGGATTTTCTTGTTCATACAATTTTTCCAATTTCAAATAAGCCGATTTTTCTTTTTTATTTAGTCGAAGAGCACTTTCATAGTTTCCGGCAGCTAAGCCTAAATTTTCCTCTTTTGCTTTAAACAAATCTCCTTCGGCCATAAAAGTTCCGGCATATTTTTTATCTGCTTTTTTCGCTTTTTCAATGGATTGTTGAGCTTTAGGGTATTGTTTTACTTCGATGTAAGCTTCAGCAATTGCAACCGAAACGGAAGCATCTTTCTTATTCATTCCTTCTGCTTTTTTAAATAATTCTTCCGCTTCGCTCATCTTTCCGCTCATCAACGCGAGGGAGCCTTCTCCGATATATCCGAAAGGATAATTGGCTTCAGCTTCTATGGCCTTTGCATAATAATAAGCGGCCGAATCTGCTTTTTCCAAGTCTTTATATACTTGACCCAAATAGTAGTAATTCTCAGCTTGCGATTTCGGAGATTGTCCGGTTTGTTCCAAAAAGAAATATTTCGCTGCCTCATAAAGACCCGCTCTATAAAGATCGATTCCTCTTTCATTATTGGCGAATAAAGCCGGGATTGAAATAAAAATAGCCGCAGCCGATCCTAAAATTTTCTTTACATTCATTTTCATCTGTTTATTTTGTTTTTATATTATTATTTATACGGATTTTCACTTTTAACATTGATCGACAAAACATGAGGATCAGAAATTGATAGCAATCCGGATCGTAAAATAACTTTTTGTCCTGTTTCTCCAGCCAAAAAGACAGTAAATCCGGAAGATAATCCACTACGAGGATCCGATAACAAGACATAAACCGGTCGCCATAAAGGATAATTATCTTGATTTATGTCGCCGGCATACGGAAGATAACTATTTTCGATTGTTGCATTATCTTCTTTGCTCAGCCTCATCATCCGTATCCGATCTTTACAGTTATTGTAAATCGAATTTGAATTTTCATTCAGAACATTCACGCTAAGAATTCCGATAGAATTAGGCATTTCCATCACTTTTTCAATGACTTCTATATTGGAATTTAGAGCATAAATATTAGGCGTATTCGTTTCTCCTCGCAACAAAGAATCAGCCACATAGCGTAAAACTCCTGATTCTTTATTATCCAAAATCGTTCTTATGGTTCCGTAATTGGACTGAGGATTAATCTGTGACCATTCTGTTATTTGTCCGGTCAAAATATTTTGAAGGGTAGAAACACTTATAATGGAATCCGGATTCATTCGATTCATGATTAAAGCAATTCCATCGAAAGCAATCAAAAACTTCCGAGCATTCATGTTTCTTTCCGATAATTTTGCTCTTTCGGAAGGATACAAATCACGAGTAACAACAGCTAAACGAACCGAATCCTCCGTTAACAATTGAATCGCTTGTTTTTCTGTTACATAAATCGGATTTACAAAAGCCTCATTGTTATGAGCTTCAAACGATTGTATTTCGGCATCCATCAAAGATTTAAAACTTTCGTCGCTTGCGATGTAAATAAATCCCGACTTCATTGTATCGGTCCAATTATCTTTATTTTTTTGTTTGCACGAAAAAATAAGGATAACCCATAATCCCAAGATACCAAAAAAAGTTAATCGCTTCATCATCAAATAAATGCCGGTTATCCGAAATATCCGAATAACCGACATAAAAATTTAATTATTTAATTTTCTTTATTTCTCTGCACTATCTTTCGATATGCTCTGAAAATCCGAAAGATTCCGTACAAACCGAATAAAACTCCCAAGACAATCTTAAATATTCCATGAATTGCATTATCAAATAATGGCGTAAAAAGCAATATTCCTCCGAATACTAAATATAAAATAGCCATTACAGATTCAAAAATCACCCATCCTATTTTTTGAGCATCCGATTGAGGAGCATTGGTTTGTCTCATAGAACAATCAATCATTAATTACGAATCTAACCGGTAGGCTGAAATAGACAGGAACCGCAACTCCATTTTGTTTTCCGGGTTCCCATTTCGGCATACTACTGATAACTCTTATTGCTTCCTTGTCTAAGTTTGCATCCAATGGACGCTGCACTTGCACATTGGAAACTGTTCCATCGGGATTAACTACAAATCGCACATACACGCTTCCTTGAATACCTCTTTCTCTGGCGATTGTCGGATAATTTATGTGTTTATTTACCCATTCCAACAAATCTCTATCTCCGTTTCCGAATTTAGGCATTATTTCCACGTATGAGAACGGTTCAATAACTTCTGATTGCACCACCAGCTTGTGATCTTCCAAATCTGCAATATCCACTCCGCCCTCTTCTACTCCATCCACTGTTGCTACAGAGATAGCGGCTTTAGTGTCTGTCAACTCTTGTTGAGTAGCCATCAAATCTTCATCCGCCACTTCTTCGTCCGGAGCGATTTCCGGAATGGTATACTGTATTGATTTTTTCAACAATGGAGGAGGAGGCACTTCTACAACAGATCGAATCACATTCTCTTCCGGAACCTCTTGCTTTATATCGGTTAAAGTTACATCTGTTATCGCCAATAACTCATCGCCTTTTTCAACGGCACTTTCAGGAATCAATCCTTTGATGAAACCCGGCAAAAAAATAAGTGCTGCTCCAACGACCAATACTATAATCAATGCTTTCAAATGGCGATTCGAAGATTCTTCTCGAAGGACATAAGCTCCGTAAGAAGTATTTTTTCCTTCAAAAATAAGGTCCAACCATTTCTGCGATGTTAAATCAATGTCTTTTGCCATAATTTTATTTTTAATGGTTTTTAATTTAACTACTTGCAAGATCTGCTTTTTGTTGTTCGGTCAGATAATCCACATTACCTGTTTTCGTATACAACAAGTGACGATCTCCTTCTTCCATTTCCACAATAGTGTACGACCCGATATTACTTATCGTCATCTCGTCCAATGCTTCAACCATATTACTGAATGTTGACAAATCGGACGGCTTGATAATAACAACAGGCGCAGTATTATCTGTTCTTGCTTTATCCTGAACTTCTTTCGTTTTCTCATTAAATTCCTCTTCCGTTATTTCAAGATTTTTCTTTTGAAGAGCTAATTGACGTATTTCTTCGTATGCGACTCGGTTTCTAGAGATAAGGAAATCTCTGATACCACCGATCCCATAAGCTGTTTGAATTAAAAAATCAGAATTTTCATAATCCGATCCATCCGGATTAGGCATTCCTTCATAATAATACAATTCGTCGCCGGCTCCCAATAAAACCGTTATTGCAGTAGATTCTTTTACTTTATTTTTACTTTGATTATCTACTTCATCCTTTGTCGGAAGATTCAAATTCATTGCTTGAGGTTTCAAAAGAGTCGTACATAACATAAAGAAAGTAATCAATAACATGTTCATATCTACCATCGGGGTAAAATCGACACGTAAGGTTTGTTTCTTCTGTTTATTTTTTCCTCCTCCGCCACCATCATTGGATTGTACTTCAGCCATTTTCTTTTCCTTTAATTTTTAAATTAACATTTACTTCAATCGTTTGAAGCCGTTTTCAAACTCGTAATTAAAAGATAGCGATTTTCCCGCAAGTCTCTTAAATCATCCATGACCGATCTCACAACAGGATAATTAGTTGATTGATCTGCTTTTATGGCGATTTGCAAATCAGGATTCGCCTTTTTAGCATGACTGACCCAACGTTTGAATTCATTATCCGAAGATACTACTCCTCTATCATCTTGAACTTCTCCCTCTTCCGTCGGGATACCTACTCTCGGACTCGTTAAGTTTTTCATATATTCGGCTTGTGTTTCAGGAGATGAATCCAAAAACGAAGCCATTGAACGAATAGGAACACCAAACATAGGTTGAGCTTGGAAATGTATGAGTTGCTGTGGAGTGAAATTAAATCCATAATCCTCTCCTACTGCTCTTAAAGTATTAACTTTATCGTTATTGTTATCAAAACTCATAAATATTTTCCCATTTGAATCAACCAAAACAGTCATCAAGTCTGTTTCAGGAATTTTCCTCTCTGATACAGAACTTGGTGTTGTAACCGTAACCGGTTCCGGTGTAACGAAAGTAGAAGTCAACATGAAGAAAGTAAGTAAAAGAACGGTAACGTCACTCATCGCCGTCATGTCGATCCAAGTGCTCTGCTTTTTTACTTTTACTTTTGCCATAATTTATTAAACTTCTAAATTAAGAATTATGAGTTTCTGCGTAAGTTTGAGTAAGAGCAAATCCCATTTCATCAATTGCGTAAGTCATATTATCAATTTTTCCTGTGAAAAATGAATACATGATAATCGCAGCAGCACCGGTAGAGATACCAAGAGCTGTATTTACAAGAGCTTCCGAAATACCGGCAGAAAGAGCAACCGCATCGGCACCACCTTCAGCAGCTAACGCACCAAATGAACGAATCATACCCAATACTGTTCCTAACAGACCGAACAGTGTACCCAAGGTAGAAATAGTTGCAATAACCGGAAGGTTTTGTTGCATCACCGGCAATTCTAAAGCTGTGGCTTCTTCTATTTCGTTTTTAATTTCTTGGATTTTTGCTTCTTTTTGTAAATCCGTCATTGTTTCCATTTCTTTGTACTTTTTCAAACCTGCATCTACGATGGCGGCTACCGAACCTTTTTGTTTAGCGCAAAGAGCTTCCGCTGCAGAAATGTCATTCTTTTTCAACTCTGCTTTTACATCATAAACGAAATTAATTAAATTTCCTTTTCCTTTACATTTTGTAAGAGCGAACAAACGTTCAACACTTAAACAGATTACGGTTAATAACAATGTGATTACAATAGCAACGTTCCAACCTCCTTTGTGGAATGTTCCCAACATGTTTCCATTTAATGGATGGTTAGCCGGGTCACCGTTTTCAAAATTAGCCGGATTACCCAATATAAAATGATAAACACAAACTGCTGCTATAGCACAACATAAAATAACAATCCCGGATGAAATTCCGCGAGATTTCTTACCATCTCTTTTTTTCTTTTCTACTGTTTGTTTTTTTGTTTCCATAAAAAATCTTGTTCTTTTTAAAGTTAGATAATTTTCTTGAGTTTAATATTACTTCTAATGAGCACAAAAATAATTGAATTAATGATTACTCTATATCAAAAAGGAAAGGGGATTTCTCCGTTTTTCAAAAAGTTAACAGTACATTTTAGAATTTAGAGAACTATTAAATATTCTCTTATTGACTTCATTCATGTTAACAAGTAGATTCCTCTTTTTACATGGTATTCAAAAAACTCTCGCCAAAGATAAGTATTTCTACTCGTTTCATCGGCATTTATTTCATAAAAAAACTAAAAAAGTCATATTCCAAAACTAAGCGTATCGATATATTCGTAAATCAAACTAATAAAACCTATCACAAAAATCCCTGCAGTACAAATAACCAGACTTACTTTATTGTAGTTATCTATACTGAATCGGCTTAGGTTATTCGGATTTTCTTCTTTGATAAACATTGCTTTGATAATCAATAAATAATAATATAAAGAAATGACCGTATTCAATAATGCGATGAACACCAACAGATATTCTCCCTGTTCGGCTGCCGCCATAAAAATAAAAAACTTACTGAAAAAACCGGCAAACGGAGGAATCCCTCCCAAAGAGAAAACAGCCAGCATCATTACGAATGAGAGTGCCGGATTTGATTTGTATAATCCGTTAAAGGCAGCGATACGAGTATCTCCTTTAGTGTGATTTTCGACAGCAGCAATCACTCCGAAGACCGCCATATTTGAAAATACATAGACCAAAATATAGAATACCATAGCCGTCATGCCTTGTGCTGTCCCGGCAATCATTCCCAAAAGCAAATAACCGGCTTGAGAAATGGAAGAGAAAGCAAAGAAACGTTTAATATCTTTCTGACGGATAGCAAATATATTTCCTAAAGTAATCGTTATTATTGCCAACCACCATAAAATGTGGTGCCATGCAACATCTATCGACCCAAATACTTTATACAAGGCAAATATAAGTGCTAAAGCCGCAGCACCTTTCGATACGACGGACAAATAAGCAGTGATTCCGGTCGGAGCTCCTTCGTACACATCAGCAGTCCACAAATGGAACGGCACTAAAGACAGTTTGAATGCTAATCCACTGAAAAAGAAGACGAATCCAAGCAATACCAAAGGAGAAGAAATCATATTCCGACTCATATCGGAAAAGTAGAATGAACCTAAAGCTCCGTATAAAAACGAAAGTCCAAACAACATAATGCCTGAAGATAAAGCTGAAATCAAGATGTATTTGACTCCTGCTTCCGCTGATTTTTCCTGATATTTATTGAATGCAATCAAACAAGCCAAAGGAAGAGAAGCGGCTTCCATCCCGATATAAAGCATCATAAAGTTACCTGAAGAAATCATAACATACATTCCTAACAGTGTAACCAAGGTTATCAAATAAAATTCTCCTTTTTTATGCCGGGTATTTTCCGAATAGAGCCATGTCTTGACTTGCAAAAACATAATCAGGGTGGCAATATTCAATATGTTTTTCATAAAAACAGTCATGTCGGAACTGATGTACATTCCGCCGAAAGCTTCTCCTTTATTCATCGGAGTAAAGCCGAATAACGTAAAGACTGCAAATAAAGAAACAGCTACAAGTTGAAAATATTTTTTACCTTTCTCGGAGCAAAATATATCGTAAAAAAACAATAATACAAACAGGATTATCAATCCTATTTCCTGCTCCATAAACAAAAAGTTACCGAAATCCATCATATTATTCAGAAATTTAATTTAGCAATAACGGGAATCAGGCTTTCGTTGATCATTTCCGATAAGCCAAAAGGATACATACCTATATAAGCGATTGAAACTATCAATACAACAACCGATACTTTTTCATACCAAGCGGCATCAGGTAAACCAACATGATGTTGATCCTGAACAGGTCCGTATAATATTTTACCGACTGTGCGCAGTATATACACCGCCGTAATCACAATAGAACAACAAGCGACTATAGTTAATACTCGGTGGAACACATCCGGATGTTGGAAAGAACCGACAAAAATAGTCATTTCAGCAACAAATCCGCTCAATCCGGGTAAACCTAACGAAGCCAAACCGGCAATCACATAGCAAACAGATGCAAAAGGCATAATTTTCATCAAGCCACCCATTTCACGAATATCGCGCGTGTGTGTTCGACCATAAATTAACCCGATCAAGGCGAAGAATAATGCAGTCATCAAACCGTGAGATAACATTTGCATCACGGCTCCCGTCATTGCGGTTTGATTCATCATTAATATAGCAAACAAGACCAATCCGCAATGACTCACGGATGAATACGCATTTATGTATTTCAAATCTGTTTGTACCACGGCACTGAAAGCTCCGTAAACAACACTGATTCCTGTCAGTATCAGGAAAATCCATCCCAATTCATGAGCTGCTTCCGGCATCAAATACATGGCGACACGAAAACATCCGTATCCTCCCAATTTCATCAATACTCCTGCGTGAAGCATCGAAACAGCCGTCGGTGCAGAGGCATGACCATCAGGCGACCATGTATGAAAAGGAAATAAAGCTCCTAAAACTCCAAAGCCTAGAAATGTAACAGGAAATAACCAACGTTGATATTCTATCGGAATATGTAATTTAGCAATCTCCAACAAATTCATGGTTGTATGCCCGGAAGTATAATAAATACCGATAATGCCGACCATCAAGAATGCCGAACCGGCCATTAACATCAATGTCAACTTCATCGCCGAATATTCTTTTTTTCCTGTTCCCCACAATCCAATCAATAAATACATCGGAATTAATGCTACTTCGTAAAACAGGAACATGGTAAATAAATCAATGGAAATGAAAAAACCAAATACTCCCACCGATAACAAACAATACCATAAAAAGTATTCTTTTGCCATATTCATATTCCATGAAGAAAAGACTCCCGTAAATACGATTATCGAAGAAAGAAATAACATAGCCACCGATATTCCATCTACTCCGACCGTATAAGCAATATTAAGAGGAGTATACCATGTTGTAGCGGATACAAATAACATTTCGGCATCAGAAACAGCTCTTTCTTTCAAAAACAGAATAGTAAGAACTGTCGATAAAATCAACAGCAATGATGAACCGACTACCATAATCGTACGTATAGACTTCATTCCTTTGCATAAGAATAAAGCGACGATCATTAATATCGGAATAACTACAAATAATGACAATATATTCATAATATCTTTTCTTTTACAGGAATAATACTAATATGGCAATAACGATTGATCCGAGTACGAATACCCAAGAATAAAACCGGATTTGCCCTGATTGTAAATCTTTAATCGATACCGATATTTTTTGTGTTGACCAAGCAATGCCGTTCATTGTTCCATCAACAATATGCCTATCAAACCAAGCGACAGGAATACAAATACCTTTAAAAACGACTGTTTTAGTAAACCACATCCAAATTTCATCCATATAAAATTTATTCAGAGTCGCTTTATACAAACCGCTCATTGATTTCGCCATTTGAGCCGGTTTTTCGCTATCTTTCAGATAAAGCAGCGTTGCAACGGCGATACCGATAATTGCAACTCCTACGCTTAAAGAGGCAACCGTTATGTTAATATGCATGTGGAATCCGATTCCATCGGCATTGATTAATTCGGAGAAAGGAACAAACCCGGAGAAGATTGAAAATACCGCTAATATTATCAATGGAACAGCCATTGACAGGGGAGATTCATGAGGTTTATGTCCTTCTTTGTATTCTTTATTCCCGTTCCAAAAAATACGAAAATAAAGTCGGAACATATAAAAAGCGGTCAATCCGGCAACAAGCCATAATGTCCAAAAGATAGTCGGATTATTTTCCAAGGCAGCTGCCAATATTTCGTCTTTACTAAAGAATCCGGAGAAAGGATAAATACCGGCGATAGCCAAACATGCAATTAAGAACGTTATATGAGTAACAGGCATGTACTTTCTTAAATTACCCATTTGAGCCATTTCATTGCTATGAACCGCATGAATAACCGATCCGGCACCCAAGAATAATAATGCCTTGAAAAAAGCATGAGTAAACAAATGAAACATAGATGCCATGTATCCCAAGCCGTCGTGTCCATCATATTTTGATACACCTAAAGCAACCATCATATAAGCAATCTGAGATATGGTCGAAAAAGCCAATACTCTTTTGATATCCGTTTGCGTGATAGCTATAATAGCGGCAAACAAAGCCGTGAAAGTTCCAATCCAAGCAATCATTTCCAACACTTCGGGAGCCGTAAAATAATATACCGGAAATAATCGGGCAACTAAATAGACTCCGGCGACAACCATTGTTGCTGCGTGAATCAAGGCTGAAACGGGAGTCGGACCTTCCATTGCATCCGGCAACCAAATATGCAGAGGAAACATGGCCGATTTTCCGGCACCTCCCATAAAGATGAGCACCATCGCCCACGTAGCAAGAGAAAGTCCCATGAAAGTTCCGCCGGCCATCGAAGTTGTAACCAACGAAGCATTATCAGCTGTCAATGTTCCGAAATCGAATGTTCCGGTATAGTAAGAAAGAATTAAAATACCTATTAAAAATCCCAAATCGGCAAAACGAGTCACGATAAATGCTTTTTTGGATGCGGCCACTGCCGACGGTTTAGTATAACAAAAACCGATTAAAGAATACGAACTTACTCCTACTAATTCCCAAAAAATATACATTTGGAAAATATTGGTTGCAACAACCAATCCCAACATGGAGAAACTAAATAAAGAAAGGAAGGAATAATAGCGTTGAAAACCGGTTTCTCCTTTCATGTATCCTAAACTGTAAACATGAACCATTAACGATACGGTTGTTATAACAACCAACATCATAACGGAAATAGGGTCTAACAAAATGCCCAAATCAATGTGTAAGTTTTCGGTAAATCTCATCCATGTAAAATTCAAAGGAATAATTTCCGACCATACTCCATTGATTTTACCGGCTTGAAAAAAGTATTTATATGCCGTAATATAAGCCAATACCGTACAAAGAAACATTCCTGATGTTCCTATCACACCGGCAATACCCGGCTTCATCTTTCCTCCCAATAAACCCAATAAAAGGAAAAGAAGAAAAGGAATTAATATGATTAATAATGTATATTCCATCAGTCTTTCATTTTATTTAGATTCCGAACATTCACATTTCCGATACAACGATAAGCGTTGATAATAATAGCCAATGCGACAGCCGTTTCCGCCGCCGTAATAGCAATACCGAACAACGAAAAAAACATGCCTTCCAATTGTTCCGGATATAAATAGCGATTAAACACGGCAAAATTTATCTCAACCGCATTCAGCACCAACTCTAAAGATATGAGTATGGCAATCATGTTTTTGCGGACAATAAAGCCATAAATCCCGATAAAAAACATCAGCGTACTGATTATTAAGTAATATTCCATTCGTATCATAACACTACCGTTTTCTTGCAATTAAAATTCCTCCGATAATACACGCCAAGAGGAGCAAACTTAAGACTTCAAAAGGTAATAAATATTGGTATTTATCGGTTCCCATCAAAGTTTCTCCTATCAGTTTCATATTCATCTCATAATCTCCCTCAATTGTCGGATTATTTCCATACATAAATTGATGTTTCAAAAGAGCGAAAGCTGTTACAGCAATTCCGGCTAAAGCAGCTAAGCCGCCCATAATATATTTACGCGCTTCATGCTTTTCCAAAACATCATTTTTATTACTCGTAAGAAATATTGCAAAAATAAATAAGATTAATACTCCTCCTGCGTATACGGATATTTGTACGGCAGCTAAAAAGTGATAATTCAGAAATAAATAAAATCCTGCTGTACAGATCAACACCAACAAAAGGAAAGTGGCTGACCTCAACAGACTTTTTGAAGAAACTGCCCATACGGACAATGCCAAAATAGCTACTCCAAGACAGACAAATATGATTAAATTAATTATAGGATCCATTCCTGTTTATTTTTAATGTTTTATGATTTCTCTTTTTTCATTAGTTTTGAGCCTTCTTTATTCAACCTCTCATACAATTTGGAACGTGTGAACACCGAATGTTCAAAATTGTTCGACCACACAATAGCATCTTGCGGACAGGAAATTGTACACAAAGAGCAGAAAGTGCAACTGCCTATATCATAAATATAACGGTCTAATATTTTTTTCTCTTTCCTGGTTTCTTCATCCAATTCTTTTTTACCGACTACTTGAATGGTACCGTTCGGACAATTCATTTCACAAATACCGCAAGCCGTACATTTGTGTTCATTATTTTCATTATGAGGCATCGTTAACCGGCCTCTCATTCTTTCATGCGGAAAGACTTTTCCTCTATTTTCCGGATATTGCTCGGTCACTTTCGGGCGAATAAAATTCAGCATGGAAATGTACATTCCTTGCATTAATCGCCAAATTCCTACTAAAACATTTTTTATATGATTCATAGTCTTATATGTAAATTACCCAAAGAGCCATTAATACAATATTAATCAAACAAATCGGCATCAGGATTTTCCATTCCAAATTCAACAGTTGGTCAATTCTCAAACGCGGCATTGTCCAACGTACCCATAAAGCCAAAAAGACACAGAAGAATGTTTTCCCGAAAAACCACAATACCGGAGGTATATAATCCATCACTTGATTGAACGATTCCCATCCCGGAACATGCAAAGGCATCCATCCGCCTAAGAACAGGGTTGCCGCAATCGCAGCAATAATGAACATGTTCAGGTATTCGGCCAAATAGAAAAATCCGAATTGAATCCCCGAATATTCGGTATGATAACCCGCCGTTAACTCCGATTCGGCTTCGGGCAAGTCAAACGGACCGCGATTGGTTTCCGCATGGCCGGCAATTAAATATACCGTAAAAGCAATCAAAGCGGGGATTCCGCCTCTGAATATATTCCAAGCATAAGCCTGTTGTTCAACAATAGCCGACAATTGCATCGTTCCCGAAAGCATAACCATGGTCATCAAAGCCAATCCGCAGGAAAGCTCGTAAGAAATTAATTGAGCGCCGGAACGCATGGCTCCAATCATGGTGTATTTGTTATTGGACGACCATCCGGCTAACAGTATTCCGACAACTCCCAATGAGGAGACGGCAAGTAAGTAAAAAACTCCGATATTGAAATCAATCACATGCAGTCCTTTGTCGAACGGTATGGCTCCAAAGGTGCAAATAGAAGCTATTATAACTAAAAATGCAGATAAACGGAAAAGAACCGGATCAACTCTGTCGATTTTTATCAATTCCTTCAAAAGGATTTTAACCATATCCGCTACGGACTGAATCAGTCCCCAAAGTCCGACTCTGTTCGGCCCGATACGACACTGAAAGAAAGCACATATTTTTCTTTCCGCATAAATGAGGATAAGAGCCAATACGGCGTAAGCACTTAAAATGATTACTCCTATCAATATAAATTCAACGAATAAAGCCCACCCTTCGCTCATGTAAGTGCGAAGAAATTCGTCTATCCAATTGCTTACTACATCAAAATGAAACATAATTCTTTATAAAATTAAAAACTAAGAACAACAACCGAGAATGGTTTTCACGACATTCTTGACTTTCATTCTTAAATTATCTGTCAATACACGGTAC
>JAIRRK010000155.1 GCA_031256015.1 Dysgonamonadaceae bacterium | reverse complement strand
ATTTCCGATACTATTCAAGTAAATAGTTTGGAAACTTCCAAAGTAAGTGCAGGGCATGGTTATATTGAGTCTGCTCCTTTTGTTCCGGCTTCCGGAGGAATAACCATGAGAGAAAACGGTTCTTTGTCTTCGTGGAGCAATCCAAACAATAAAGCGGTTTGGTTTTTATATCAACAAAAGGGAACCTATGAAGTAGGTGCCGACCTGCGCGGAACAACCGGAGTAACTTACAATTTCGAAATGAAAACTTCACCGGCTTATGATGGTTTAAGTTATGAAGATAAATCTTTTGCTTTTTCGTATACAGGTACCGGCAGTGCCGGTAATCCGAATTTTTTCACTGTGGTTATTCCTGAAACCGGTTATTATCGTTACGAATTAAATGCAAAATCTTCAATGACCGGATTGACCATGGAAACACTCCGATTTGCCGGAATAAGAAAGCCCGGAGAATCGTCGTCGCCGGATACTCATGCTACTGATTACTTATCTTCTCCTTCTGTACATCTATCTTTCAGTTCAACCGAAAGTCCAAAGAGAGAATACGATTGGCTTTATGAGGAAATTTTAGTGCCGGAAGGTTTCGACCCTACTTCCAGCTATTATATGTCATTAGGATTCTTCGGCGGATATATGGGAATCCAAGTTAACAGCACAACAGAACGAAGAGTGCTTTTTTCGGCTTGGGATATCGTAGATAAAGATAAATGGCCGGATGCGCCAAGAGAAGCTTTGGTAACTTTGGTGGATAAAGCAGATTATACTACGGCAAACGGATTCGGAAATGAAGGAACCGGAGGACAATCGTATGTTGGTAAAGGAAATCCCAATACATGGAAAACGGGAACACCCGTGAAGTTTTTAATGAACTGTCGCCGAGCAGGAGGAATTATTGCCCCGGAAACCATATCCGGCGTTGTGAATAGAGGTGACAGTATCCGACACTCCGTTGTTTCGGCATGGTATGATGCCAATGACGGAAATGGATGGCGTTACATTGCCTCTTGGAGAATGCCTCGTAAACCGTCGGACAGAGCAATGTTTGACGGATTTTATTCTTTCCTTGAAAACTTCGGATGGAGAAACGGACAAGTTAAACGCAAAGCGTACTATTATAATGCTTATGCGAAAGAAACGAACAACGGCAAATGGGTTCACTTAAATAAAGTGGGATTTTCGAATACAGACGGAGCCACCGGGCAAAGAATCGACTATGAACAAGGAGTTTCTACCGACGAAGGGCATACCGATAAATTTTATATGCTATCGGGAGGATACGGACAAACAAACAAAGGAGGAAATACTCTTCCTTTGAAAACAATCGAGAATTTCCCGTATTTAAGAGACCTTGATATAGCCCCTTTTACAGAACGAGTTAATCAAGCGTTGGAGAAAGAATACACCTTAAACAACCTGCAATACATCGATAAAACGGGATGGGAAGTGATAGACTTTTCTTCACAAGAAACTTCCGAAGAACCGAATGGAAACGGAAAAGCTAATCTGATTATTGATGGAGACGATGCTACTTATTGGCATTCAAAATGGAGTGAAGGATCAGCATCTTATCCGCATTGGTTTGTAGTTGATATGAAAAAGGCAGAAACACTTAAAGGATTCCGGATTGTTCCAAGCGGAGGACAAGATCGTTATCCTCGAAATATCGCTTTTGAAGTAAGTAATGACCCGAATGGAACTTGGACAGAAGTTTGGAGCGGCGATGCCATTTTAAGTCCGGAGTTAATTACTTTAGGTACGGAAGCAACTAATTACCGCTATTTCAAATTTTCTATTAAAAGCGGTACGGCATCCGATGGGTCTTATGTCCGTATCGGTGAAATCTTTGCTTTTTAATTAACTTTTTTAAAATAACGCACTAAAAATTAATTATGATTATGGAGAACATGAAAAATATTGTGAAAAAATTCAATATTCAAGGTGAAATAGACAGTATCGTTCCTCTGAAAATCGGTCATATCAATGACTCTTTTATAATTAAAATGAAAGGAAATGCTCTTTCTTATTTCCTTCAAAAAATTAATCATCACATTTTCAAAGATGTTGCCGGTTTACAACGTAATATTCAATTGGTAACCGACCATCTTCGTAAAAAATTAAAAGAAAAAGGGGTCAAAGATATCGAACGTAGAGTTCTTCAATTAGTCCCGACCCAAACAGGAGAATTGTATTATAAAGACAACGAAGGCGCATATTGGCGTGTCTATGTAAATATAGAAAATACAAAAAGTTACGATGCTATTACTCCTGAATTGGCCTACCTTGCAGGAGAAGCTTTCGGAGACTTCCAATGCATGCTATCGGATATTGATACCACTCAACTGATTGAAACGATTCCTAACTTCCATAACATGGAGTTCCGTTTGGAAGAATTTCGTGAAGCAGTAAAAAAGAATGCTGCCGGACGTTTAGCGGCAACACAATGGATGGTGGATGAAATAGAAAAACGCGCGGAAGAAATGTGTCGTCCCGAACAAATGTTCCGGGAAGGAAAATTAGTCAAACGCATCAATCACTGCGATACGAAAGTGAACAACATGTTGTTTGACGAAAACGATCAGGTAATTTGTATTGTTGATTTAGATACAGTAATGCCCGGATTCGTATTATCTGATTTTGGAGATTTCATGAGAACGGCAGCCAATACCGGAGCGGAAGATGATTCCAACTTGGATAATATTAATGTTAATACGGAAATTTTCGAAGCTTATACAAAAGGATACTTGAAACAAGCCACTTTTTTAAGTGAAGCTGAATTGAATAACCTTGCTTTTGGAGCCAAACTGTTGAGTTATATGCAAACAGTTCGATTCTTTACCGATTATTTGAATGGTGATACTTATTACAAAATTCAATCACCCGACCACAATTGGCAACGTACCAAAGCGCAATTCAAGTTACTGCAAAGTCAGGAGCAAAACTTCGAAAAAATGAAGGAAATCGTGCAAAAGTATAAATAATAACAACTTTATATCGAGAAAACAAAGAACCGGCCGCCGATAGTTAAACAAGAACTTTTAGCGGCCGGTTTAAGTTATATGTCAATTAAAATGAAGAACCGGAGAACTTGATGAGCGTTTGAGCAAACTCTTCCCACGAAAGGGTCTCTTTCTCTTTTTTTATGTTGGAAACAAAGGTTTCTTTCCCGATGCTATAAATTTGCAGAATACCTTCCGCTAAGCTTTCGGCATCGGGCTTACAAACAACTCCCGTTCCGGGTCTTTCAAGAGTTTCCTTCAATCCGCCGACATCCGTTGCCACTGAGGGAACCTCGAAATGATACGCAACCGGAATGATTCCGCTTTGGGTTGCCGACTTATAGGGCAAAACCAAAATATCTGCGGCCGAAAATAAAACCGGAACTTCTTTGTCGTCGATATATCGGTTTATGATGGTGATTCTGTCTTTTTTCCCGGAAGCATCTATCTGATTCCGATATTTATCGAAAGAGCCGTAAGATTCCCCGGCTATGATTAACTGAAACGAATCGTCCAGTAAAGAAAAGGCGTCAATCAGTAGGTCCAGTCCTTTATAATCCCGTATTAAACCAAAAAACAAGAGTGTCTGCTTTTCGGGATTTAGTCCCAATTGTTTTTGTGCTTCAAGTTGTGGCAGTTTCTCTCCGAAATGATTGTATAAAGGATGAGGTTTTAAACAAATTTCAGCGTTCGGTTTCAAAGAAAGGAGATCGTTTTTCACGGCATTACTCATAACTATGAAACGATCTACCTGATTGAATAACAGTCGAGCAAACGCCCGGTCAAAAAAACGGGGTTCGTGAGGAAGTGCATTATCTACTATACAGATAATTTTAATTCCTTTCTTTTTCAGTCGATTAGCAACATAAGCCAATGAGGGAGCCAAAAAACTCATCCAATACCTGATAACCAAAATATCAGGTTTCCATTGAAGTATTTCTCTCGCTGTTTTTTCGTATGAAAAAGGATTGATACTGCTTAATACCGGCTTGCTGTCAATCGGAATAGCATTATCTTTCGGAGAAACATATTGCGTTTTTCCGGGGAATAGCAAACTCGGATACTGACAAGTAAAAGTATAAGCCTTTGTCGTATGCCCTTGTTTTTCCAATGTTTTGTACAGCAAAGCATTAAATTGAGCAATTCCTCCCCGGAAAGGATAAAAGGCCGACAAAAAAGCTATTCTCATAACAACGAATCAATACCTGTAATGTTCCGGTTTATAAGGACCGTCGGCATCTACACCGATGTATTTTGCCTGTTCGGGAGTTAAACGGGTTAATTCCACTCCGATGTTGGTTAAATGCAAACGTGCAACCTCTTCGTCAAGATGTTTCGGCAAACGATACACCCCGATGTCGTAGTTGTTTTTCCATAAATCAATCTGAGCTAAAACCTGGTTTGTGAAAGAGTTACTCATCACAAACGAAGGATGTCCCGTTGCGCAACCTAAATTAACCAAACGACCTTCCGCAAGCAAGAAAATGGAGTTTCCGGCAGGGAAAGTATATTTATCAACTTGAGGTTTGATATTAGTATGTTGAATGCCGGGATAATTAATCAATTGGTATACTTGTATTTCGTTATCAAAATGACCGATGTTGCACACGATTGACTGATCGTTCATTTCTTTCAGATGTTCTATCCGAATTACGTCTTTATTTCCGGTAGTAGTAACAAAAATATTTCCTTCCGGGAGTGCTTTTTCCATGGTTGTTACTTCAAATCCTTCCATTGCAGCCTGTAAAGCACAAATAGGATCAATTTCCGTAACAATTACCCGGGCTCCGTAAGCGCGCATCGAACGAGCGCATCCTTTTCCTACATCTCCATAGCCCAAAACGACCACTACTTTTCCGGCAATCATCACATCTGTCGCGCGTTTGATTCCGTCAGCCAATGATTCTCGGCAACCGTAGAGATTATCGAATTTCGATTTGGTCACCGAATCATTCACATTGATAGCGGGAAACAACAATTCTCCTTTTTCCAGCATTTGATACAGACGATGTACTCCGGTTGTCGTTTCTTCCGAGACACCTCTCAGGTTTTTCACGGCGCGATGCCAGCGAGTATTATCTTCCTGCAGGATTTTTTTCAATGTATTTAAAATAATCTGCTCCTCTTGGTTACTCCCTTTTTTATCCAATACAGCGGCATCGTTTTCGGCTTTATAGCCTAAATGAATAAGCAGAGTAGCATCTCCCCCATCATCGACAATCAAATCCGGTCCGTTTCCGTCGGGAAAATTCAAAGCCATGTCGGTACACTGCCAATATTCCTCCAAAGTCTCTCCTTTCCATGCAAAAACGGGAATACCTTTTTCGGCGATGGCTGCTGCCGCATGGTCCTGAGTCGAAAAAATATTACAACTGCACCAACGAACATCGGCTCCCAATTCGACTAAAGTCTCAATTAAAACGGCTGTTTGTATGGTCATGTGCAACGACCCCATAATTTTCACTCCATTCAATGGTTTTTCTTTTCCGTATTTGGAACGAAGTGCCATCAATCCGGGCATTTCATGTTGAGCGATTTCTATTTCTTTTCTTCCGAAATCGGCTAATGACAAATCGGCTACTTTATAGGATAAATTTTTCGACATTTTCGGTTTTATATTATGTGAATTTATAATTCTCTCTATTTTAGTCCGCAAAAATACAATTTTTTCCTGTATAAATTACTACTTTTACAATTCATTTATCAAAAATTATGGCGAGTAGAATTAACACTGTCACTGTTTATGCGGCATCCAGTTCGCAGTTAGATACTATTTATTTTTCAGCCGCCGAAAAAATCGGAAGGTTGTTGGCTCAACAGAAAATAACCTGTATCAACGGAGCAGGTAAAAGCGGATTGATGGGAAAAGTGTCCGATTCCATTCTGGAGAACGGAGGAAAAGTAATCGGAATCATTCCCCGGTTTATGGAAGAACAAGGATGGTATCATCCCGGATTGACGGAAAAAATCGTGACCGACGATATGCACGAAAGAAAAAAAATGATGGCAAACAAATCGGATGCCTGTATTGCTCTCCCGGGAGGAATCGGTACAATGGAAGAATTACTGGAAATTATTACATGGAAACAATTGGGCTTATACAAAGGCCTGATTGTTATACTTAATATTAACGGATATTACAACGATTTGCTGAACATGCTGGCTCGGGCCAAACAGGAAAGTTTCATGCACGACAAACATTCTCTCATTTGGAAAGTGGCCGAAAATCCGGAACAAACTTTGGACATTATTTTAGAAAATCCTCAATGGGAAAAGGACCCTCTTTCCATTGCCGCACTATAAGATTATGACAGAAGAACTCCTGCCGGAATGGGCCGCAATACAAAACTGTATCTTCCTTTTCTTTTTGGCGTGTCTTTTTATTGACGTTTGGGTAATCACGACATATAAAAATCCGATTATCCTTTTGTATCACGATTTATTCAAAAAAGACGAGCGGAAAGGTATTTTTGCGGATACAACCGGTCATCGTTTTTTCGGAAAGTTCCTTTTGTCTTTGCAAACGGTCATTATTTTCGCGATTGTTATTTATTGTATAGCTATTCGTCCCGCCGACCCGGTTGAGGAAACCGTCTATCAAACTATATCCGATCTGTTGCTAATCATCGTATTGTTGGGGTTATTCATCATTGCCAAGTTTATTTTGAATGCCTTGTTCGGGAGCATTTTTTTCGATAAAGAGAGTCTCGGGCTTTGGAGCGATACTTTTTTCTCTTTATTGTCATCCGGTGGTTTTATCTTATTTTTTCCGGCTCTTTTCATGTTCTACATTAAAGATGTATATCTTTTTTGTCTTTTTTTCATCGTAATTTATTCTATAATTGCTGTTTTTTTAACAATTTACAAGATTTCCACGACTTTTTTCCATCGGAAAATCTTTTCGCTTTATTTTATTTTGTACCTTTGCGGCCTAGAAATCATACCTTTGTTTTTGATAAGTAAAGTGTTTATGTTATTATTTTCTACTCAAAAGGATACATTAATATTATGGCTTCAAATATAAAAAAGATTCTCGTTTCTCAACCCCGACCAACGACTGAAAAATCTCCTTATTACGATATTGCCGAAAAATATGGCGTGCAGGTAGTGTTCCGACCTTTCATCAAAGTTGAACCTGTCGATGCGAAGGAATTTAAACAGCAGCGAATTAATATTTCGGATTACACAGCCACTATTTTTACTGCAAAAACAGCCATTGACCACTTTTTCCGTTTATGTCAGGAATTGAAAACTCCAATTCCCGAAACAATGAAGTATTTTTGTGTTTCGGAATCCGTGGCTCTCTATTTGCGAAAGTATATTGTGTACCGTAAACGGAAAGTTTTCTTTCCTGCATCAAGAAAGATGGCCGATTTGATGACTCATATTACCAAACACGACAAGGAAAATTTTCTGATTCCCGTATCTGATGTGCATAAAGAAGAATTGACTCTTTTATTGGATGAGCAAAAAATAAGCTATACCAAAGCAATTATGTATAGAACCGTGAGCAACGATTTTCAGCCCGGAGAAGAGTTCGATTACGATGTTTTGTTATTCTTTTCGCCATCGGGAATATCTTCTCTGCTGAAGAATTTCCCGAATTT
>JAIRRK010000127.1 GCA_031256015.1 Dysgonamonadaceae bacterium | reverse complement strand
CCCGTACAGTTGTTAACCACGCGTACCACGGCATTGCGAGTCAGATTGCTGTTGTTGGGAGAAAAACCAATGCTGAAGGCAGACGTCAACTCGTCCACTTGAAGGTTGGCATAGGCGGCTCCGGCTGTCAGATAGACCTCGTATGCCTTACCCGAAGGAACCGTACAGGTCGGATTGTCTTCCGGCGTGTATTCGCAGTTTGGAGAATCGCCGTTTGCCGGTTCCGTCGGCAGACTTTGAGGGTTATAGTAGCCGCCGCAAGACGATTTCAAAGTGATGTCGGCCGTCCCCAAACAGAGGCTTACCCATTTATATCCGTTCCAATACTCGGTACAGTTGGTATCGGTATTGTAAATAACCAACCCCAATCCCAAACCGGGAGCGGTCGCGTAATCGCCGCGACGTTTCTGCGCTTGAAACTCGTCCGTTTCATCCAGAGCGTCACGCTCGGCTGTTGTCAGGTGAGGAAGACGTAATCCTCCTGTATGATGGGATATAAGTTCCAGTATGGAAAAATTCTGAGGGTCTACTGCTTCACCGATGGTCACTTGTCCTTTCACTGTTCCCCAGAAGGAAAACAGAAGGAAAAATAAAGCTATGTATCTCCATTTTCTTTTCATCGCTCTTTGATTTTGTATTTGTTTTTATATAGAATTATACCGTAATCCATGTACCTGTAATAATCATCATAGGGAGCAGTCTCTAAGTCGGGCGACTCCATCTCACTCTTCTATCGTTGTCGTAGGATTTGTATTTGAGAACGATTTGAATTACCTGAATTTCATAGGGTTTTATCTATGAAACAGTTTCCGGTTTTTTTGAGCGGCAAATGTACAACTATTTATGTAAACCGCAATAAGAATTACTTAAAGTTTAACATTTTTCAACCTTGCATATACGATACTCAAAATAAAGTTAAGGCCGTGTGAAATAGAGAGATTGCCGCACAATACCGATTCCGGTGGCAGCTGCTTCCGCATCACTTATTTCCGGTTATAACGATTTGTCGTTATACAATTTCCGTCTTGATTCTTTTATCTCTTCCGAAGTAATGTAATCGTCGTAATCCATTCGTTTGTCGATGATTCCGTTTGGGGTTAATTCGATGACCCGATTGCAAACCGTTTGAATAAATTCGTGGTCGTGACTCGACAGGAGAATGATTCCTTTGAAATTTTTTAATGTGTTGTTGAATGCTTGAATGGATTCCAAATCCAAATGGTTGGCGGGAGAGTCCAATACCATGCAATTCGCATTTTTAAGCATCATTCGGGCAATCATGCAACGCATTTTTTCGCCTCCGGAAAGAACACTTGCTTTCTTCAATACTTCATCGCCGGAGAAAAGCATCTTACCCAAATAGCTTTTCAGGTAAACCTCGTGTGTATCTTCGGAGAATTGGGCAATCCAATCGACCAGATTCATATCGGTATGGAAGAACGCCGAATTGTCGAGCGGAAGATAAGCGTTTGTAATGGTTTGTCCCCAATCGAACGTTCCTTCATCGGCTTTTTCTTCCTTGTTAATGATTTGGAAGAACGCCGTCGTTGCACGCGGGTCTTTTGAAAGGAAAACGATTTTATCTCCTTTTTCTACATTGAACGAAACGCTTCGGAATAAAATTTCCTTTCCTGTTCTTGCCGACAATCCGTTTATTTCCAATATCTTGTTTCCTGTTTCGCGTTCGGGTGTGAAAATAATTCCCGGGTATTTACGTGAAGAGGGTTGTATTTCATCTATATTCAACTTTTCCAGCATCTTCTTGCGGGAAGTGGTTTGCTTCGATTTTGCCACATTCGCGCTGAAACGACGGATAAATTCTTCTAATTCCTTTTTCTTTTCTTCGGCTTTTTTATTTTGCTGTTGCTGTTGCCGCAAAGCCAACTGAGACGATTCGTACCAGAAGCTGTAGTTCCCGGAAAACAACTTGACGTCACCATAATCAATGTCAACGGTGTGAGTGCAAACCGAATCAAGGAAGTGCCTGTCGTGTGAAACGACCAAAACCGTATTGTCGAAATCAGCCAGATAGTTTTCCAACCACATCACCGTTTCGATATCCAAATCGTTGGTAGGTTCATCCAAAAGAAGATTATCGGGTTTTCCGAACAAAGCCTGAGCCAAAAGGATACGCACTTTTTCTTTTCCCGGAACATCTTTCATCATCATGCAGTGCATGTTTTCTTTAATTCCCAGACCGCTCAACAAGTTGGCGGCATCGCTTTCGGCGTTCCATCCTTCCAGTTCGGCAAATCTTTCTTCCAGTTCGGCGGCTCTGACGCCATCGTCATCACTGAAATCGGCTTTGGCATACAAGGCCTCTTTTTCCTGACTGATAGCCCATAAAGAGGTATGGCCTCTCAAAACCGTTTCCATCACAGTATAGTTATCAAAAGCGAAGTGATCTTGTTTCAGTACCGATAATCGCTCTCCCGAACCGAAAGAAATGCTTCCGGAAGAAGGGTCCAAATCGCCGCTCAAAGCTCTTAAAAAAGTGGATTTACCGGCTCCGTTTGCACCGATAATTCCGTAGCAGTTTCCCGGCATAAACTTTAAATTGACATCCTGAAAGAGGATTCTTTTCCCGAATTGAATTGCTAAGTTACTTACTGTAATCATTTTATCTTTTTGCCTTTTATAAATTAAGGGTGCAAAGATAGTGATTTAAGGTATTCTTCACATCATATTTTTTACTTTTATGTCGGAAACGACGGTAAATTCGAGTAATCGGGGATGCAGCGAAGTGTCGTAAGCCCGCGTTTCGCTTGACTCTCCTCGCAGGGTGTCCTCAACTAGGGTTGAGGGATAAACCTATTTAAAAGCGAAGGGATGCAGTTACCCGCACCCCTTAGTTCTTAACTCTTAACTCTTAACTCTTAACTCTTAACTCTTAGTTCTTAGTTCTTAACTAACTCCGCCACGCACCTGACACTCATGCCGTAGGCACGGTTGCCGTAGCCGTTCGCGCTCACGCGGCTACTGTAGAAGTTCATGCTGTACGAGTTGGTACCATCCACTACACTACTCCAATAGTGGCCGATGTCACCCGTACTGCGCACGTCACCGCTGTCGTGGCGCC
>JAIRRK010000059.1 GCA_031256015.1 Dysgonamonadaceae bacterium | reverse complement strand
TTTACCGTTGACGGTTTTTTTAGAACAGGAGACGCCGGCTATCTGACTGAAAAAGGAGGAATTGTTCTTACGGAAAGAATCAAAGATTTGTATAAAACTTCCAACGGAAAATACATTGCGCCTCAGCAAATTGAGATGCGTTTAATGTGTGATAAATACGTCGATTCGGCAATTGTGATAGGAGATCAAAGAAAATATGTGACGGCTTTAATCATTCCCGATCAGCCTGAAGTGGCAAAGTATGCTCAAAAGAATAATATCTCTTACGATTCGATAAGCGACTTGTTTCAACATCCGAGCATTCAAGAATTGTTTGAAAAGCAAATTGCATCCATGCAGTACGAATTTGCCACTTACGAACAGATTAAGCGATTTACATTACTTTCCGAACCTTTTTCCATTCAGGGCGGCGAATTAACCAATACACTGAAAATGAAACGAGCTTTTATAGCAGAAAAATACAAAGAGATAATAGATAGAATGTACGAGTAATAACGATAAAAAACGGATTATGAAAAAGATTGTATTTGTTTTTATCCTGTTGATGGGCGGTATGTCGTTTTGTTTTTCCCAAAATGCCGTACCTTCTGTTAAGTTGAAAAACTTAAAGGGAACAACTGTCAATACGTCGGAACTCAGTAATAACGGAAATCCGATTATTATAAGTTTTTTTTCTTTGTGGTGTAAGCAATGCATCAAAGAGTTAAATGATATACATTCGGTTTACAACGAGTGGCAGGAAGACACCGGAGTGAAACTGATTGCCGTTTCGATTGATGATTCCGAAAATTCGGACAAAGTGAAATCGACGATAAATGCAAACAGATGGAAATACGATGTGCTTTTGGATTCCGACGGAAAATTGAAGCAGGCATTGAGTGTGAATCTAATTCCGGCTGTCTTCGTTATCGATGGAAACGGAACCATTGTTTACTCCCGAACGGGTTATGAAGAGGAAGGAGAAAAACAATTAATAAAAGAAGTTCGTAAACTGGCGAAAAAGGAGTAACCGGGATTTTTGTTCATTGCAATATGTCCAAAATAAAAATATATAAAGCCTCGGCCGGCTCGGGAAAGACTTATACTTTGGCTCTCGAATACATCAAGCAGCTTTTGCTTAGCGCGAATAACCGGAATTACAGGCATATTTTGGCGGTAACATTCACCAAAGATGCTACCGGAGAAATGAAAGACCGTGTTTTGTCCGAATTATATGGTTTGGCTTTTTATACAAACGATTCGTCCGGTTTTTTTAATTCGCTTTCCGAATCTCTGAAAGAGAGCGGGAAAGATTGGGACGAAAAATATATTCGGAACAGAGCCGAAAAAATTCTGTATAACATTCTTCACGATTATAGTCGTCTCAACATTACAACCATCGACAGTTTTTTCCAGAAAGTAGTGAGGAATCTCGCCCGGGAATTGGGCAAAGGATCCAAGTATAACTTGGAAATGAATACGAATAAAGTATTGAAAGAAGCTGTTCATTCAACCATTGCCAAAGCCGACAAAAACAAACAGATACTTGATTGGCTGACAACTTACATTGAACATAAACTGAATGAAGATAAAAATTGGCGGATAGAAGACGAAATATTCGAATTTAGTAAGTGTATTTATAACGAATTCTTTCAAGAGCACGAACAATCGTTACGAAAACAATTGGATGAGAATCCCAAACTATTTTTTCAAATAAAATCGCAACAGGAAGAAATAAAAAAAGCTTGTAGGTCCTTTTTTATTCATACCAATCTGAAAGTAAAGCAATTGCTTCAGGAAAGAGATTTGCTTCCCGACGATTTTATCAGAAAAGGAATACCTGTTTTGTTTTTTCAAAAATTGGCAGACGGAAATTATTCAATCGATGTCACTAAAACCATTCAGGATTGTTGCGACGATGCTTCGTCTTGGACTTCAAAAACGCATAAACGACGAAACGAAATCGTTGCTTTGGCCGAAAACGAATTGATTTTTTTATTAACGGAAAGTATCAAAACTCGTCGGATTATGCTTACGGCACAAATGATTACCGGTAATTTGCATCAGTTGGGTTTGATTTGGGATATCACCGAGGAAATATCCGAACAAAATGCCGAAAATAATCGGTTTATGCTTTCCGATACGGCTATGTTCCTGAATCGGATGATTGATCGTTCGGATGCTCCTTTTATTTATGAAAAGTTAGGAGCCGATATTCGGCATGTTATGATTGATGAGTTTCAGGATACTTCACGGCTTCAATGGAATAACTTTAAAGTTTTATTGGCTGATATTGCGGCAAACAATCATTTCAGCCTTATCGTGGGAGACGTGAAGCAATCTATTTATCGGTGGAGAAACGGCGATTGGCGAATATTGAATAATATAGAACAGGAATTAAAAACAAAATCCGAAACACTGAAATATAATTACAGAAGCGAAAAAGCAGTGGTCTTTTTTAATAACACTTTTTTTGTTCATGCGGCCAATCTGTTGAATCGATATTACATCGAAAACCTGAATAATTCGGCGGAACCGTTATTTACATCGGTCTATAAAGAAGAGGATGTCGTACAGAAATCAAACAAAAGCGTACAAAAAGGATTTGTTTCCGTTGAGTTCCTTTCTTCCGAAGACGACGCCCCTTATACCGATTTAATGAAAGAGGCCGTTTTCAGACAGATAAATAAACTGTACGAGAACAATATTTCAGCCGGAAATATATGTATATTAACCCGAACGAACAAAGAGATAATTGCTTTGGCCGACTATTTGTCGTCGTTGAAAAGCGAATATCCCGAATTGGCGCGGAACGATTATCTGAATATTATTTCAAATGAAGCTTTTCAATTACAATCTTCTCCGACGGTCAAGATTATCATCGAGGCCCTGCGAATGATTGCCGACCGGGAAAATGCAATCGCCAAAGAACAATTGAATTATTTTCTGAATGCATTCGAACGGACTTATCCGGATAATTTTGAGTCTTCGTCCGAATGGGTGCTTATGCCGCTGTTCGAATTAATCGGCTGTTTGTATCGCCTCTTTCAGTTGGAAAAAATAGACGGACAGTCGGCTTACGTCTTTTCGTTTTACGATTCTTTGATTAAGTATCTGAACGAAAACAGAGCCGATATAAAGGGCTTTTTGCAACATTGGGACAGCGAACTGAAAATAAAAACCATTCCGGCCGGTTCGAGCGTTTCGGGGGTTCGGGCGATGACAATCCATAAATCAAAAGGCTTGCAGTTTCATTCCGTCATTATTCCTTATTGCGATTGGAACATGAATCCGAAGGCGAATACCGTGGTGTGGTGCGGCTCTAAAGAAGGTTTTGAATCGATAGAATTGCTTCCTATTTCGTACTCTTCCAAGATGGGCGACACGATTTTTGCGGAAGAATACAAAGAAGAAACCGCTCAATCGTGGATAGATAACCTGAATATCCTTTATGTGGCTTTTACGCGCGCCGAACATAATTTGATTATTCTCTCGAAATACAAAAAGGAGTTGGAGAAAAAGAATAAAATTTCGTCGGTTTCCGATTTGCTTCAGCTTTCCGTCCCTTATTTCGACTCAAACGGCAATTGGGACGAAGAAACCGGTATTTTTGAGTCCGGAGAATTAGACCGTTCGCTTTCCGCAAAAGAAACGACAACGGATAATCCTTTAAAACAAGAACCCGAATCGATGAAAGTATCGTTTGTTTCGCAAGCGTTTCAACCCGGGAAAGCCGTTTTCAAGCAATCGAACAAATCGCGTGAATTTATTCATCCCGAAAAAGGCATAAAAGAAAAATACGTTTCTTACGGAAATATCATGCACCATTTGTTTGAGCGAATCGGCCATTGGAATCAAATAGAAGAATCGATTGATCATCTTATTATTCAAGGATTGATTCATCCGAACGAAAAAGAATCGTATGCTCAAAACATGATCGAAGCAATCAAACAATCGCAGGTAGAGCATTGGTTCAACGGAAATTATAAAAGTTATCCCGAACAATCCATCATTATGGAAGAAACCGGAGAAATACGCACCAAACGTCCCGATAGAGTATTGTTTTCCGAAAACGAAACAATCGTTATCGACTATAAATTCGGGAAACGGCACAACACTCATCACAAGCAAGTGGAAGAATACATGGAACTTCTTTCGGCAATGAATTATCCGAATATCAAAGGTTTCTTATGGTATGTGGAGGAACGAAAAGTAGTGCCGGTCTAATGGTATTCGTCTCGCCTATGGAGAATCATTCCTTTTTAGTTCTTTGCATGTCCTCTTTGCTGATTTCTCGATGGATACCGTAAAGATGCAAAAATCCCAACTAACTATAAAAATCAGTTGGGATCTTTTTTGTTTTAGCGAATTTGCTGCTATGAGGGGCTGTATAATTTCAGGAACTTTTCAGGAACCTTACACTCCCCCGCAGCTATTTCAAAAAATTATCTAACAAATGGATTAATACCGATTACGGTTAAAGCCACCTCTGTTATTGTTAAATTCTCTTTTGGGTCTCTCTTCTTTCGGACGAGCTTCAGAAACAGAAATAGTTCTGCCATCGTACTCAGCTCCGTTTAATTCGGCGATTGCCTTTCCCGCAGCTTCTACATCGTCCATTTCAACAAATCCGTAACCTTTTGAACGGCCTGTTTGGCGATCAACGATTACTTTTGCTGAAGTTAATTGTCCGTACTCTTCGAAAAGAGTTGCTAAATCGGTATCGTTAACATTGTAACTCAAACCTGCAATAAAAATGTTCATTTTAAAACTTACTTAAATAAAATTGTGAATAAAATTGATTAAAATCAGATGAGGATATTTATCGCAGATATTAAACGCTGTTTGACGAATACAAACTCGAAAAGACGAGAATAAAAAACTGTTATAAAAACTCAAATGCAGGGACAAAGATAAGTGAATTTATTTAATAAACAATACTTTGAAATATAAAAAGCGAAAATAGTTAGATATTTCCGCTTTTTATGAGGTTTATTATAAGGAATCAGGATAAAAATCCCAACAAAATACCTGCTGCGACAGCCGACCCGATGACTCCTGCAACGTTTGGACCCATGGCGTGCATCAACAAATAATTGGTCGGATCATATTCTAATCCTATATGTTGTGAAATACGGGCTGAGTCGGGAACCGCAGATACTCCGGAATTTCCGATCAACGGATTGATTTTGTTTCCTTCTTTCAAGAATAAATTGAAGAATTTGACGAATAAAATCCCGGCTGAAGTTGCAATTACGAATGACAATGCTCCCAACGCGAATATTTTAATGGAATCCAGTGTTAAGAATTGAGTTGCTTGAGTAGAAGCTCCGACTGTGACTCCCAATAAAATCGTAATGGTGTCAATTAACGGACCTCTTGCTGTCTCAGCCAAACGACGAGTTACTCCCGATTCTTTCAAAAGGTTACCGAAGAACAGCATGCCCAATAAAGGCAATCCCGAAGGAACCAAGAAACAGGTTAATAACAAGCCGATGATAGGAAAAATAATTTTTTCTGTTTGAGACACGGCACGAGGAGGTTTCATCCGAATCACTCGTTCTTTCTTTGTTGTGAACAAGCGCATCAACGGAGGTTGAATGACCGGAACCAAAGCCATGTATGAATAGGCCGCAATGGCAATCGCACCCATAAGATTCGGAGCTAACTTAGACGAAAGGAAGATAGCCGTAGGGCCGTCCGCGCCACCGATAATACCGATTGCTCCGGCTTGATTAGGCTCGAATCCCAATGTCAGAGCGATTACATAGGCTCCGAAAATACCGAATTGAGCTGCCGCACCAATCAACATGAGTTTCGGATTGGATATCAACGCCGAAAAGTCGGTCATTGCACCAATCCCCAAAAATATCAATGGCGGATACCATCCTTGCATAACTCCCTGATACAGGATATTTAAAACCGACCCTTCTTCATAAATTCCCACTTGAAGTCCGGCATCTTTGAAAGGAATATTACCGATTAAAATACCGAATCCGATGGGGATAAGAAGCATCGGTTCAAACTCATAACGAATGGCCAAGTAGATAAATACAAGGCCGACGAGAACCATGATCATGTGACCGGTAGTCACATTGGCAAAGCCCGTGTAAGTCCAGAATGTCTGGAGGTTTTCAATAATAAATGAAAGGAAATCCATATCTTATTCGATTATAGCAAGATCTGCACCTTCCAATACAGAGTCTCCTTTGTTAACTTTTATTTCTTTAATTACTCCGTCTCGGTCTGCAT
This sequence comes from Dysgonamonadaceae bacterium, assembly GCA_031256015.1. Classification (GTDB taxonomy): domain Bacteria; phylum Bacteroidota; class Bacteroidia; order Bacteroidales; family Azobacteroidaceae; genus Azobacteroides. The sequence continues at coordinate 3,735 of JAIRRK010000059.1, read as the reverse complement.
TAATGATATTTTCCATTTTCATGGCTTCCAGTACCATTAATTTTTGTCCTTTTTTCACGGAGTCTCCCACTTTGCAGGTTATTTCCAATATCACTCCGGGAAGAGGAGAGCGAAGAGTTCCTGCTGTTCCGCCTGCTTGTTGAGGTCGGGCGAGGGGAGCGACTGCCGATTGGGCCGGACGTTTGATTGTAACTACTTGTTTTTTGGTAGGTTTATTCATCTCTACCTTATAAGGAGTTCCATTTACCTCTACATCGGCGATGGTATCCTCTATTCTGTTTATAACAACTTTATAAACATTTCCGTTGATTGTATATTTAAAGCTTTTCATTTTTTATTTTTACTTTTTATGCGGTGTTTCTCTTAATGAATAAATCTTGGAACTCCAAGGCGTATAATGGCGAGCCGTATTTTTAATCGTAAGAATCGTATTTTCCTCATCGTGCATCTCGGTTGCTTCGTAGATAGCCAAAGCGATGACAGCATAAATATCACTCGATTGTTGAGTGACTCCTTCTGCTTCTTCTTTGGTTAATCCGGAAGCTTTCATTGCTCGTTTTTTGCTTAAATTGAGTGCGATATTACCCACTAATTTAAACATGAGATATAAAACAATCAATCCGAGGAAAACAACGCCCATGGCTGTCAGGGTCATTCCCCATCCGCCCGGGTCATTCAAAAGAAAATTATCGATTTTTTCATTTGTATCCAATATTTTATTATTCGTACTGGGGGTTACTTGTGTCATGTAATCCCAAGCTTTGGATCCTCCTTTATAGGCCGAATTGGTTTTGATTTCCGAATCAATTCTATCTTGCCCCCATCCGTCGATGAGTAATCCGTAACTGACGTCGGCTTTTTGCGGGTAAGGAATAGTGATAGAGTCAATCAATGTTTTTCCGTTCGAATCAAATAAAGCGATAAAATTAGGCTTATCGGGATACAGCGTGAAATTCAGATGAAAATTACCATGCCATGGTTTTTCGTCCGCCCAAAAGAGAACATGTTGCCGAGGACTTATCTTGGTAAGAACATCCCCTTTCGGTATCGGATACATACGAGGCTGATTGATATCGTTGGTAAGGAAACATCCGGCAATATTTACGGTTCCTGCCGAAGTATTAAATATTTCAATCCAAGGATAATTCTTACCATATTCATCAACAAAGTTTGTTTCATTAATTACTAAGACTTCATTAATCCGGAGAGATGTTGTGCGTTGTGCCTGTATGCTTACCAAAGAACAGCACAACAATAATAATCCGATTGTTATTTTCTGTTTCATCATACCGGTTATTATAATGGGAGATTATCGTGTTTCTTAGCCGGATTCGTTTGCTTCTTTGTCGATAATTGCTGTAAAGCACGAATAATGCGGAAACGAGTGTTTCTCGGTTCGATAACATCATCGATGTAACCGTATTTGGCTGCATTGTAAGGATTGGCAAAAGCTTTGGTGTATTCGTCTTCTTTTTCAGACAATACTTTTTCCGGATTATCCGATGCTTTTGCTTCTTTAGCGTACAATACTTCCACGGCTCCTTTTCCTCCCATTACGGCAATTTCCGCAGTAGGCCAAGCATAATTCATATCTCCGCGAAGTTGTTTGCAACTCATTACAATATGCGCGCCTCCGTAAGATTTGCGTAATGTAACCGTAATTTTAGGAACCGTTGCTTCTCCGTAAGCATAAAGAAGTTTCGCTCCATGAACAATAACTCCGCCGTATTCTTGTCCTGTTCCCGGAAGGAATCCCGGAACGTCGACCAAAGTCACGAGCGGAATATTAAAGGCATCACAGAAACGAACGAAACGAGCCGCTTTCCGGGATGCATTGATATCCAATACTCCGGCTAAAGTTTTGGGCTGGTTGGCCACAATACCTACGGAACGGCCGTTGAATCGAGCAAAACCTACAATGATATTTTGTGCATAAGAAGAATGAACTTCCAAAAACTCTCCATCGTCAATGATAGCTCCTATCACTTCATACATGTCGTACGCTTTATTCGGGCTGTCGGGTATGATTTCATTTAGAGAATCTTCCAAACGGTCGATAGGGTCGTTTGTATGTATAATAGGTGCTTCTTCCAAATTGTTTTGAGGAAGGAAGCCCAATAATTTTCGGATCAGAGCCAAACATTCTTCACCCGTATCCGTTGCAAAATGTGCGACTCCCGAACGAGCGGCGTGAACTTCCGCCCCTCCCAATTGTTCTTGAGTAACATCTTCTCCCGTAACTGTTTTGACTACTTTAGGTCCGGTGAGGAACATGTAACTCATTCCTTTTGCCATGATAGTAAAATCTGTCAATGCGGGAGAATAAACGGCTCCGCCGGCACAAGGGCCTAAAATGGCTGAAATTTGAGGAACAACGCCGGAAGCTAAAATGTTACGTTGAAAAATTTCCGCATAACCGGCCAAAGCATTGATTCCTTCTTGGATGCGGGCTCCTCCCGAGTCGTTTAATCCGATAACCGGAGCTCCCATCATCATTGCTAAATCCATTATCTTACAGATTTTTTGAGCCATTGTTTCTGATAACGACCCTCCGATAACCGTAAAATCCTGAGCGAAAATGTAGACTAAACGTCCTTCAATAGTTCCGTATCCGGTTACGACGCCATCTCCCAAAAATTTCTTTTTGTCCATTCCGAAGTTGGTGCAACGATGTTCAACGAACATGTCCAACTCTTCAAAACTACCTTCGTCAAATAGCATTGTAATACGTTCTCGGGCTGTGTATTTTCCCTGTGCGTGTTGTTTTTCGATAGCGGCTTCGCCACCTCCTAATCGAGCCTTGGCTCGAAGTTCGATAAGTTCTCTTATCTTATCTAATTGATTACTCATAAATGATGAATTTAATTCTTTATTTATTACTGTTATTATCACAAAATTCTGTCAATACACTTCCGGTTGATTTCGGATGCATAAATGCAATATTCAATCCTTCCGCTCCTTTGCGAGGAGATTGATCGATTAATTTTACACCTTTCGATTCAGCTTCGGCTAATGCTTTTGCTACATCCGGAACGGCAAATGCCACGTGGTGAATACCTTCTCCTTTTTTTTCAATAAATTTGGCAATGGTAGATTCTTCGGAAGTTGGCTCAAGAAGTTCTATTTTGGTTTGTCCAACTTTAAAAAATGCGGTTTTCACTTTTTGATCTGTCACTTCTTCGATGTTATAGCATTTCAATCCAAGTACATTTTCATAATAAGGAAGATGTTCTTCAATGCTTTTTACCGCAATGCCAATGTGTTCGATATGTGAAATATCCATGTCTTGTTATTATTTAAAAGATTAATTTTTTGAAAACTGACTACAAAAGTACGACCTTATCTCTAAATTGGAAACTTTTAACGGATTTATTTTACCGAAAAGTCTAAGTATATGAAAAATCAGACATTGGAATTATCGATATTTGTCTTGATACGAAAAGAATTAAAAATTAAAAGTTAAGAATTGTTCTGCGCCCCGCGCAGAACCGACAATCCGTTGTAGAGACGGAGCACGCTCCGTCTCTACCCTCAAACCTGAAAAGAAGAAAAAAAGAAGAATAATAAAACTTTTTCTTCTTTTTTGGGTAAAATATCCAAAAAAGTTTTTAGCTTTGCACCCACGAGTGGTCGGAAGAAATTCCGACCGCGATTTCTGTGTTTAATGATACAGGAGAATACTGTTTCCCATATGTATCCGCCAGCTTAATTTTAATTATCTTTGTGGAGTGATAA
>JAIRRK010000048.1 GCA_031256015.1 Dysgonamonadaceae bacterium | reverse complement strand
AATCTTCTTCTTTGTCTTGATACAAAGAAGAAGCAAGAAAAATCAAGGCTTGGCTTTTCGGCGACCCGCTAGCGATTGGTCGGCTAAAATCCGGGAACTCGCTTCGCTCAGACAGCCCGGATTTTTTAACGCCGCCTGCATCGAGCGGGTACCCCGCCTGCAAAGCCTAGGCCGTAAATTAAGAACTAAGAACTAAGAGTTAAGAGTTACGGTGCTTCGTGTACAATTCTTAATTCTTAGCCGTGGGCTGCGTTTCGCTTGACTCTCCTCGCAGGGTGACTACCACTCTCCTCGCATGATGACTACCACTCTCCTCGCATGATGGCTGCGACTCTCCTCGCATGATGGCTACCGGGAAAGGATACCTCGAGCTGCGCGTAGCACAGTTTTATTCTTCTTCTTTGTCTTGATACAAAGAAGAAGCAAGCCTGTAAAAGATGCCACAGCTACGCTGTGGGAGAGGGGGGAGGGAGACCTCGCTTTCCGTGGGCTGCGCTTCGCTTGCACACGGCTAATAAGATGCCTGCGCTCCGCGCAGGGGTGGCCCCGCCTGCAAAGCCTAGGCCGTAAATTAAGAACTAAGAACTAAGAGTTAAGAACTAAGAGTTAAGAGTTACGGTGCTTCGCGTACAATTATTAACTTTTACTTTTTAATTCTTTTCGTATCAAGACAAAGAAGAAGATTCAACCTGCGCTATGCGCAGTTCGGGGTGAAGCCTGCGATTGGACCGGCTTTTGCGGGTGGGTCGGATTGTCTTTTGCGGGAATCTTTATAAAGAAAGAATCTTCCAAACTCTTAGTTTGGAAGATTCCGGTTGCGTTTTGTCACTCGGTGACTTTGTCGGAAGTGATTCAGCTGGGGCTCGAACCCAGGACCCCATCCTTAAAAGGGATGTGCTCTACCTGCTGAGCTACTGAATCTCCTAATTGCTTCAAAAGCGAGTGCAAAGGTAAAATAAATTTTCTATCTTTGCAAAGAATACTTATTAAATTTGTTTGAATATGGCCGACGATAAAAAAGTTATCTTTTCAATGGTGGGAGTGAGCAAGATTTTCCCGCCTCAAAAACAAGTACTTAAAAACATTTATCTTTCATTTTATTATGGTGCTAAAATCGGTATTATAGGGTTGAACGGATCGGGAAAATCAACTTTATTGAAAATAATAGCCGGCACGGAAAAGGAATATCAAGGTGAAGTTGTGTTTTCTCCGGGATATTCGGTCGGATTACTCGAACAAGAACCTAAGTTGGATGATTCGAAAACCGTTAAAGAGGTTGTCCGGGAGGGTGTTCAAGAAATCACAAACCTGCTGAAAGAATACGAAGAAATAAACGAAAAATTCGGTTTGCCCGAGTATTACGAGGATGCCGACAAAATGGATAAACTGTTTGCTCGTCAAGCCGAATTGCAGGATAAAATCGATGTGACGGATGCATGGAATATCGATAGTAAACTGGAGCGAGCAATGGATGCTTTGCGTTGTCCGCCGGAAAATCAGCTTGTCGGAACTTTATCCGGAGGGGAACGTCGTCGGGTTGCTTTGTGTCGCCTTTTACTGCAACAACCCGATGTTTTGCTGCTGGATGAGCCGACTAACCACTTGGATGCCGAGTCAATCGATTGGCTGGAACAACACTTGCAACAATATGCCGGTACCGTCATCTGTATTACGCACGACAGGTATTTCCTGGATCATGCGGCCGGGTGGATTCTGGAATTGGACCGGGGGGAAGGAATCCCTTGGAAGGGAAATTATTCTTCCTGGTTGGAACAGAAAACCAATCGGATGGCTCAGGAAGAAAAGCAGGCCGGCAAACGACGGAAGGCTTTGGAACGGGAATTGGAATGGGTGCGAATGGCTCCGAAAGCTCGTCATGCCAAAGGGAAGGCACGTCTGAATTCCTACGAACAATTATTGAATCAGGATACGAGGGAGCGGGAAGAAAAATTGGAAATCTTTATTCCGAACGGTCCCCGCTTGGGAAATAAGGTAATTGAAGCTCATCATGTAGCAAAGGTTTACGGAGATAAATTGTTATACGACGATCTGAATTTCATGCTTCCTCCTAACGGAATCGTAGGAATTATCGGGCCGAATGGGGCGGGAAAAACAACCTTGTTTCGCCTGATTATGGGATTGGAAACGCCGGATAAGGGAACGTTTGAAGTCGGAGAAACCGTGAAAATCGGTTATGTTGACCAATCTCACGCGGATATCGATTCGGCTAAATCGGTTTACGAAGTTGTTTCCGGCGGAAGCGAGTTCATCAGGGTAGGGGGAAAGGAAATTAATTCCCGCGCTTACCTCGGACGATTTAATTTTTCCGGAGCCGACCAGGAAAAAAAATGCGGTATTCTTTCCGGTGGGGAGCGGAATCGCCTGCATCTGGCTCTGACTTTGAAATCGGAAGCGAATGTCCTGCTGCTGGATGAACCGACCAATGATATCGACGTGAATACTCTGCGGGCATTGGAGGAGGGTTTGGAGCATTTTGCCGGGTGTGCGGTGGTTATTTCTCACGACCGATGGTTTTTGGATCGTATTTGTACTCATATTCTGGCTTTTGAGGGCGATTCGAATGTGTTTTATTTCGAAGGGTCGTATTCCGAATACGAAGAGAACAAGAAAATGCGTTTGGGAAATGTTGAACCGAAACGAGTGAGGTATCGTAAACTGATAAACGATTAATCGAAATAACAAGAATTATTTCCGGGTTGTTTTATTGAAGTATTGTGAGGGAAGTTGCAACAGCAGCAGGGCTATTGTAATGATGATAATTCCCGTAACGGAGGCGATGTCGGGAGATTCGCCCGGAAGAAAGAGCCAACTTAAAAAACTTCCGGCAACCGGGACGACGAATTTCCACATATTCAAATCGGATACTTTTACTTCCGGTTGTTGTAATAATCCGTACCAAACCGAAAAAGCAACGGCCGGAATGAGTGCCAACCATATCAGCGCGCCGTAAAATTCCAAGGGATAGACTTTGATTTCGGGTGATTCGAGGAAAAAGGAAATGATTAGGAGCATAACGCCTCCCGTGAAATTGGCAAATGAAGTCAAAAATACAGGAGAAGGATTATAGGATTTGACGACCATTATGTTCGTATAGCTTCCGCATATATTGCTCAGCAACAATAAAACGACACCCAAATAGAATGAAGGGTCGTTCGAGCTTATCTCTCCTTTCGCTAAACTGATGAAAACGACACCGGAAAGGCCCAAGAGGATGGCAATGATTTTTCGCGGGTTGAGCTTGTCGTCCTTCAAAGTAAAATGAGCCATGATGGCAACAAACAAAGGCCCGGTGCCGATTATAACGGCGGAAGTAGCTCCGGGAACTTTATTTAATCCCATGAAAAATAAACCGTATTGAAGGCATGTTTGCAGAAAGGCAAAAAGCAATAAGAACCGCCAATGTTTCAATTGGGCTTTGACATCCACTTTTTGCGTGAAAATCAGGGGAAATAAAAGGATTCCGGCCAATGTGAAACGTAATCCCGACAGAAAAACGGGTTCGGCATATTGGAAACCTATTTTGGCTCCGGCAAAAGCAGATCCCCATAAAATACAAGCGAAAATAGCTTTTAATTTCACACTCATCCCTTTGAATTGATTTATCCGGGTTTTCCCGTATCTGTTCCGAACAATCCGGCGATTAAATAACTGCGCAAAGATACTATATTTTTGGAATCTAATCTAAGTACATGACGAAAATCAGATACCGGAACCTCTGCCGGGAACCCCGAAGCGGGTTCAACAACCTGTTACCTGCTTGTTCCGCAGGCATTACTTGCCTATCATCTAGGCATTACTTGCCTATCCATCTAGGCATTACTTGCCTATCATCCAGGCATTACTTGCCTATGAACCGAATAAGACGAAAAGACTTTATTAATACTTTCGAAGAGTGAACAGAAATTCCAAACCGCCTTCCGGTTTGTTGCGGGCCAATATTTCTCCGTGATGAAACTCGACGGCGTCCTTCACGATGGATAGCCCCAAACCCGATCCGCCTTTATTGCGGGTACGCCCTTCGGCTATTCGGTAAAAGCGTTCAAAAATCCGGGTGATATGCTCTTCGGGAATCCCGGTTCCGTTATCGGAAAAAGAGAAATAATAATATTCGTCATCCTCCAGATAATTACTGACGGTAATAATCGCATTTTCTCCCGCATATTTCAGGGCATTGTTTCCCAAATTCCGGAAAATGGAATACAACAATGTTCGATTTCCCTGTACGGAAACATTTTCGGCAATGTCTATGGTAATCTTACTGTTGGCTTTCTGTATTATTTCATCGGAATCTCTATGGATTAACTCGTTTACCAGTCTGAAAATGTTTACTTCTTCCAGTTGAAAATGTTGAGGATTATCGTTTGTTTTCGACAAAAGAACAACATCCTGAATGATTTCCGTTAATCTGTTAATTTGGTCGTATGCTTTTTTTATGAAATCGTCGGCTTTTCCGGGCGGTAGATTTTTGTTGTTTATCAGTGTTTCCAGATATCCTCGAACGCTTGTAACCGGAGTTCGCAATTCATGAGCTATGTTATTGGTGATTTCGGCCCGGGTCGAATTGCTTTTTTCCGATTCGGAAATATCTTTTAATATGATTTCGAAACTATTGTCTTCGAAGATGATTACTTTAACTCCAAAATGATGTCCCTGAGTATTTATTTTGACATTCAAACTGTTTCTGCCGGTATCCGGATTATTCAGGAAGTCGACAACCTCCGAAAAAACGGGACTGTCGAACAGGCTATTGGCGTTAAATGTTTTTTGTTTGTTCAGAAGGATATTCAAATATTGAATAAAATAAGTGTTCGTGTAGATGTTTTTCCGCTTGGATGTAAAAAAAGAAATTCCTTCTTCGGCGTGATAAAAGTGCTTCAAAAGTTTTTCACGTTCCATTTCGATGTTCTTCTTGTTAGCTTCCATTTCGTTGTACAGAAGAATAATCAATGATTGTATTTCCCCCAGTTCGTCGTAAACATAGGGGATTCTGAAAGGTGACGCTCTGTCGTGATGGAAAGTACGGATAAATTCTTTCAGACTCTTCAAGGATGAAACGTACTTTTGGGAAATATAGAAAATCAGGAAATAGAATATAATGAAGATAATTCCGGGTGCAATCAGATAGCGTAAATCAGGATGCAGAAAGGCCTTCATTTTTTCATCTGTCGGACAACTCAAAAGAATCACGTAAGGTTTGTCGGCGACTGCATAATGCAGGTACTCGTTGTCCTCTTGTAACGACAAGCTGATATGGTGTTTTCGGGCTTGTTTTATTTCCGGGCTTTGTTTTGAACTTTCGTCCCAGTCGTCGGCAGGAATCTTATTGTCGAAGATAAGATTCAAGTCTTCATCGAAGAGAGAGATTGTTAGTTCCTGAGGCACCAAACGCGAAAGAGCCGACAATTCGCGAATGGTTTCCTTTCTGTCCGTTCGGTGAATTTGTTTTTTCACGAGTTCGATATAGACATTCAGTCCCGATTGAATGGCTTCCGCTTTCCGTGTTTTTTCTCTGCAGATAAAAAGATGAAACACCCCGATGGCCAAAAGCACGTACAGAGAGGACATGTATATCGATAAACGTTGTCGGTATTTAATTTTCATTTTCTGATTTTGACGGCGTTATTGAAAGAATATCCATAACCGGAACGATTGGTGATGTATGCTCCGTATTCGCCCAGTTTTTTTCTCAATCGAGTGACATGTACATCCACCGTTCTTTCCAAGACAAAGCTTTCGTTTTTCCACACTTCACTCAGTATGGCTTCTCGGGTGAAAATGTGCTGAGGATGCCGCATTAAAAGGCTTAATATTTCAAATTCTTTTTTTGTGAGAATGATTTCTTTGTTATTTATTTCCAAAATCTTGGTATTCAAATCGAGCTTCAGGTTGGCTATTTCAACCGACTCCGGTTGTTTCGAGATGTTACTCGTTGTATCGTAATCTCTTCGAGTGATGGCTTTCACTCGGGCGATAACTTCTTTTATGGAGAAGGGTTTTGAAATATAATCGTCGGCTCCGACAGAAAATCCGGTTAATAAATCGTTTTCCGTATTCTTTGCCGTGAGAAAAATAACGGGAGTCATGATGTTTCGTTTGCGCAGTTTCTCCACAACATGGAAACCGGACATGCCGCCCATCATTATATCCAGTAAAATTAATTTGTGTTCGGGAGTAAGTTTTTCGATTGCTTCCTCTCCGGAAGAGGCGGTATCAATTATAAAGCCTTCGTTTTCCAGATTAAACTGGAGGATTTCCAAGATATCCTCTTCATCGTCTACGATTAATAGTTTGGGATTATTCATTGCCGTTCATTCTTTGAGGTTTTTGTGTTCTGATATGAATTCCGTCCATAACAAAAATAGTTTCTTTAGCGATGTCTAAAGCATAATCGTTTATTTTGTTCAGGATGTAAAGAATATTGTTCATATTGATTACGTTAAGCAGATTCTGTCCGGATAAAGATATATCTTGAAAAGAGGCAATCAGATGTTCTTTCATCTCAGCGGTAATCCGTTCGATTTTTCCTTGTTCTTCCAAGATATTGTATGCTTGTACTTTGTCGCCTTTATAAAATGAATAAGAAGATGCATTTGCTATTCTGTCTAAAATTTCAAATGCTTTCGATGCCAAAGATAAGAAATCTTCTTCTGAAGATTCGTCTAATCGAATTTGTTTCACTAAATCGACAATGTTCAACAAAAGCTGATTGATTTTTTCCAAAAACAATACAACTTCATGAACCGATACTACTTTCCGTAGTTCTTTGGCTCTCGGAGAGTACAATAAAACCATTGTCGATAGTTTTTTGATAAAAGAGATTCCCAAAGAATGGATTCTTTCGGCATTTTCGGTTAGTTCTTTTTCTGCTTCTTTGACCCAACCCTTTTGAAAAATATCTTCCGTTAATTTCAGTTGCGATAAAACGGATGTAGATAAAATCTCAAAATCATTGTTTAGTTCCTGATGATGTAATTTCTTTTTGTAGGGGGAGGAGAACATAATGAAATGATTTTATGATAAACTGTTTATATATCGTTCCGTTCGCTCATCCGACGGATTCCAAAACAACTTGGCAGTTTCGCCGTACTCGATTAATTCACCTTTATTGATGTACATTGTGAAATCGGAAATTCGGGCGGCTTGGGAAATGTTGGATGTAGCAACAATAATGGTGCTTTTCTTTTTGTATTTATAAATCATATCTTCTATTTTGTTGGTACAGTTGACACTTATGGCACAAGTAGGCTCATCCATTAAAATAATGTCCGGATTGAGCGCAATTGTTCTGGCGATACACAAACGCTGCTTTTCTCCTTTTGTCGTGAAATCGGGTTTTTTCGTTAAATCGTTTTTGAAATGCTCCCATAAGTCCACATCTTTCAGACATCGTTCAACAAGGGCGTCTTTTTCTTCTTTAGACAATCGAATATCATTTAATGTATATCCGGAAATAACATTTTCGTAAAGATTCATGAACGGAAACAAATCAGGATTTTTGAATACCATACCCGTCTTTTTTCTTAATTCGGACGAGTTCATTTCCTTGATATTGACGCCTCGATACAGTATTTCGCCTTCTGTTTTAATATGATGATACAATTCGTTAAGTCGATTAATCGATTGCAAGAAAGCCGTTTTCCCTGAAAAAGGAGGGCCGATAATCGAGACAACGGTATTCGGCTCGATGGAAACCGATAAATCTCTTACCAAATGTTTTCTTTTCGCATCGAGAATATTCAGTTTTTTAATTTCAAGGATAGGATTCATAATTTTATTTCTTTTATCCAGTTTCGATAAAACCTCTCGGATATAAGGCTAAGTGTAAGCACTATAATTAATAACAATAAAGCCGCCGACCACATAAAGTCGGTCATATAAGGTTCGTGAAAGAACCGCCACACAAGTAAAGACAGAGAAGTTGAAGTTTGAAACAAATCCCGGTTGATATCGAACACCCACAAAGTCGTGAAAATGAGCGGAGTTGTTTTTCCTATGCCTTTCGATAAAGAAGACAATACGACCGAAATTAATCCGATTTTCGAATAAGGAATAACCAACTTCAACATAATCCGGGTGTATGATAAACCCAAGGAAGTTCCCGTCACTCTCAACTCTTGAGGTAACTGTTCGAATATATGCAATACGGATAGAATAAAACCGGGAAGTATCGCTATGGCCAAAGCAACTCCTCCGGCGAAAGCGGAACAGTAATAAAACGGTCTGACTATCCATAAATAAGTACATATTCCGATGATTATGGAAGGTAATCCGCTAAGAATAATAACGGAATAGTGTAACAGCAATCCCGGTTTGGTGTTTCTGTAATTGAAAAAATAAACAGCCGCCATCATTCCGATTGGAACATAAATGACAACAGCGATGATGATTATAAAGAAACCGCCCGATAAACCGTTCAATATGCCTCCCGGTATGCTTTCCGGACCTGTTAAAGCAATGGAAATTTCGGAAATAGACGGAGTTGATGACGTGAAAAAATCGACACTAAGGTGTTTTTTTCCGTTTTTTATTAAACTGAAGAGAAGTAAAATAAAAGGCAGAAGTGCCAAAAATGATAATACATGAACCAAACAAAAGGACAGTCGCTTTACGGATGTGCGGTATTTATTTTTATTTGCAATCATACTTTGACTCTCCTAATATATCGGGCGGTGAAATTAACTAAAGCCGTCGAAATAAATAATATAAATCCCAAAGCAACCAGCGAGCTGAACTTCAAATCGCCCGCAGATTCAAATTGATTCAAAATAATACTGCTCAAAGAACTTCCCGTATCGGTTATTTTTTGAGGTATTTGATTCGTGTTTCCTATCAGCATTACCACGATTAATGTTTCTCCCAGTGCTTTCCCGAAAGCAAATAAGTAGGAGATAAGGTAACTTTTTCTTGCAAGCGGGAAACTTATTTTTCTGATAATATCGAATCGGGTTGCTCCCAAACTGTAAGCCGTTTCTCTCAATCTGCGGTCGATTTTCGAAGCAAATGAGACGGATAGAAGGCTTGCAGTCGGAGTAATCATGATTGCTAGAGCTACGGATGTCGTAAGAATGCCGGTCCCTGACGATCCGATACCTAATGATTCAAATACGGGTCGAAGGGAAAAGTATCCCCAAATCCCCCAAATAATCGTCGGAATATTGACACACAAGAGAAGAAGCGAATTTAAAAAAGACGCTGCCCGAGTCTCCGCCCAATATTCGGTGATAAGCAAGGTGAGAGACGAGGAAAAAGGAATGGATATAATTAATGCCAGAGTTGCCGTTAAAAAAGTTCCAATGATAAAAGCCCCGGCACCATAATGTTCCTCACCTTCTTTTTCCACCCATTCCGTTGACGATATAAAATCGAATAAACCGAAATGCTTGATGGCCGGAAGCGATTCCGACAGCAAATAAAAGAAAATAGCTACAAGCAGAAGTAAACTGATTGCAGCCGAGATGAAAGATGCTGTTTGAAATATTTTATCTTTCATTGTCGATTCAGACTGCCCATATCACAAAATTAGGTTAGATATCTCGAACGCAATTATCTTTTCTGTTAAGTTTTTGTTAAAATTGTGATTAAAAAGGTGAATGAACGTATTATTGTATTATTTCTTTCAAGGCATACGTTTTTTCTTTCAGGAATCGGCCTAATTCTTTTGTTCCTTTGTATTTGGTTTGCTCTTCCGGCATAATGGGTTCTCCGAAAACCAGATGGATGGTTTTTCCCTTTTTTGTGTCTAATTCATGGCAAAGGCGGACGGTT
>JAIRRK010000220.1 GCA_031256015.1 Dysgonamonadaceae bacterium | reverse complement strand
AATAATCGACAGAGTTGTATTCGGCAACGATATTTAGTTCTCCTGATTTTTTTATCTCAGGAAAATCGCGCACAAAGGTGTTCTCATTCGGTTTCTTAATAAGAAACAAACACGATATGACGACAATCAATAGTATCGAAACAAAAATAATTCTATTTTTCTTATTGAAAATCATTTTTAATTAATGAAATCGACTGCGAGTCCCAACTTAATTATAGTAGGATTAACGGGATAATAAGGTAACGAAAAATATTCGGGAGGGGCAATAAACATGGCTCCTGCGTTATAATATTCAACAAAAAAACGAGTTTGCTTCAAATGACAATTGAGGAATCCGTTTATAATGGGATAATTTCCTGTTTTTACGGCACGACTCGAATCTTGTAATTTGAATTGCTGCGTGGCCGGTTCGTAAGTAGGTGAAAAATATTCGGTCCAATAATGAGCATTTGTTCCCATTTGAACAGTCAAAACTTTAGCTATTTTAAATTCAATATAAAGACTTGAGTATGCCGTAAAATCGGGCAAAGGGATTATATCTTGTCTGCGGGAAGTTTGATAAACCAGCTTATTATCCCAATGCAGTGCCTTGAATTGAAAATTCTGATTCAGATAAGCCGAAACAATCTGAATATTCCCGGCATATTGTTTCGGGAAACCGTTATAATCGAAATAAATATAATTGGTTACGTTTTCTGCTCCAACGCCGAAAGTTGTATTTGTATGAGGGATATTTATTTCTCCGCCTATATATACTTTTTTGATTTTACTGAAATCGTTTTCCCAGAGGAAGTATTTACTTCGATAGTTATTTTCATAAAAAGTAGGAGCCGTATTTTTAATCGAGCCTTTTCCTTTAATGGAAGCCGTATCTCCCCAAACGGGAATACGGGTTTCTATTGTTCCCGAAATGTCCATATCGGCTAAATTATAGCCTAAAACGCCAAAAGAAGCTTGTGCGTTGTATCGTAGAATGCGACCTTTTCTTTTTGCAAGTTCTCCTCCGATGTAAGTGGACGACTGATTGGTTCTCTGATTGAACCGGGTTGTATCCATTAGGGTAAAACTGCGGAAATCCTGCGTAATGAATGCCGTTAAATCGAATTTCGCCCATTCGCTGAATCCTTCTCGAAGCGATAATCCTACCGTATTTCTTAAAGACCAATACGAAGTAGAATCGTTAACGGCTCGACCTGTTTTCAAATAGTCTCTGTTATCGTAATATTTGTCGACCAGAGTCGAGTCTTTGGTATAAAAATTTTTCTTTCTGTTTTCGTAATCCAACGTATAGATGATACTTGATACCGGAATAAATTGTTTAATCGTATCGCCTTCGTCGGTTGTAGATTTCGTATTTCGTTCAAATCCTAAATTATAATGATAATTAAGGAAATATCGAGTTCCTTTCAGATTGTTCCAAGTGTTCCTTAGATTGGTTTCGATATCGAGAGACGATTGGGGCGAATTTTCCAATTGATCGGGGTGAGTGATGGTTAACAGATCGACTATACCTCCGTTTTCTGCCATCGTGTAATCCATGGGATTGATAAATACATGCAGTCGATGCCGGTCAGATAAATAATTTCCGAAAAGTATCCATTCTAAGTGCTTCGACGCTTGAGATTCGTAATAACCTCGTGCGTATAAATAGTCGACGGCAGCACCCACATTTAGTTTTCTACCGAAATTGACCGCAACCAAAGCTTGCAATCTTTCTTCCATGACGGAGCGACTGCCGGCTCGTTGATATGAAATAGTTGAATGAGGAATTTTCGTATTGATAAAATTGAAATTACCCGGAGTTTTTTCATATCTGTAGAAAGCATCTTTGAATAAAAACAGGGAACGGTCTTTTCTGTCGGAAAAAATACGCGATTCCGTTGCCAAACCCAAATTTCCCGGATAGGCTTCAGATCGGCCAAAGCCTTCAACGTTTGTCCGATTGAAATAATCGGTTAAAAAAGTATCCGGACGTGCAGCGATCATTTCTCCTGTTCGTTCGGTTATATTCCAATAACTTATTTTCAGGGTAGTATCGACGGCCAATTCCGGAGCTTCAAGTTGAAAATAGGAAGGCGTCGGAATGGAATCATTTACAATCAATGATTCTTTTAAACTGATGGAATCTGTATTGATTTTTATCGAGTCGTTCGCAAAAACGGGGAAAACAAGGAACAAAAAAGACAGACATAACAATTTGTATGTAATTGATTTTGTATTTTTCATTCCTTAAGTTCGTTTAATCCTGATTTATTTTACTTCTTGAATTAATTCCATCCCTCGCATGATTGCTTTTTCATTCATTGGCAAAAGTTTATGATGACGTTCCGGCAGCGATTTTTTCAGTCCGGCCATAACACTTTCTCTTTTTACCATTGGAGTTGTTTTTAACATTCCTCCCAATACAATCATATTAAACGCTTTTGCGTTTCCTTCTTTTGTAGCCGTATTCATGGCATCTATCTCAAATATCCGGATATCTTTACGAGTGGGTTTTTGAGTTATTCCGTAACCGTCGTAAATTAATATTCCGCCGGTTTTGACCGTTTTCTCGAATTTTTCCAAAGAAGGTTGATTCAAAACAATGGCAATATCGAACTCATTCAAAACGGGAGAAGAAATTCGCTCATCACTAAGAATTACGGTAACGTTGGCTGTTCCGCCTCGTTGTTCGGGACCGTAAGAAGGATACCACGAAACTTCTTTTCCTTCCATTAAACCCGAATAAGCCAATATTTTACCCATTGAAAGGACTCCTTGTCCTCCGAATCCGGCTATAATTATTTCGTGTTGCATAATTAAATTATTTGTCTTTTAGTATTCCTAACGGGTACATCGGCACCATATTTTCCATCATCCATTTGTTTGATTGATCGGGAGTCATTTTCCATCCCGAAGCACAGGTAGAAACAAATTCAATAACAGAGGTTCCTTTTCCGTTCATTGAGTTTTCAAATCCTTTGCGGAGCATTTTTTTCGCTTTTTTGATGGCCGCCGCCGTGTGAACCGTTTCACGAGTAACCAAACAAGTTCCTTCAAGTTGTACCAGCAAATCGGAAATTTTAAGAGGATATCCGTTCAAATGTTCGTTGCGACCATACGGGCAAGTGGACGTTTTCATTCCAAGTAAAGTTGTCGGAGCCATTTGTCCGCCTGTCATTCCGTAGATTGCATTATTAATAAAAACGATAACGATATTTTCTCCTCTGTTGCAAGCATGAATGGTTTCCGCTGTTCCGATTGCAGCCAAATCGCCATCGCCTTGATACGAAAAAACCATTTTATCCGGATTTAGTCTTTTCGCAGCCGTTGCCACGGCCGGAGCTCTTCCATGAGCTGCCTCTATCCAATCGATATCGATATAATTATACGCGAAAACGGCACAACCCACAGGTGCAATTCCGATTGTTTTTTCGGCCATTCCCATGTCGTCAACTACTTCGGCGATTAATTTATGTACAACGCCATGACTGCATCCGGGGCAATAATGCATCGGGTTATCGTTCATTAAACGAGGTTTACCGTAAACTTTATTTTCGGGTTTTATTATTTCTAAAGTATCCATTTATTTGATCAGTTTTTCTTTTAAAGCACTTAAAACATCTTGAGGCGTGGGAACAATTCCTCCCAAACGACCGTAATGTTCGACTTGAGTTTTACATTCCACAGCCAATTTTACATCTTCAATCATTTGTCCGGCATTTAATTCCACCGTCAAAATTCCTTTTACTTTTTCTTTGTAAGCATTTAATGCTTTTGCAGGATAAGGCCATAAGGTAATCGGACGAAATAAACCGACTTTTATTCCTTCGTTCCGAGCCATTTGGATTGCTTTTTGACTGATTCGGGATGCAGATCCGAAAGCAACTATCAGATAGTCTGCATCGTCACAAAGTAGTTCTTCGTACAAAACTTCATTTTCTTCAATGGTTTTGTATTTTTTCTGGAAACGAAGATTGTTTTGTTCCATTGCTGCCGAATCCAATTCCAAAGAAGTCACTACATTTCTTTCTCTATCTGCCGATTTTCCCAATGCGGCCCATGGTTGAGCCTTTCGTATTTCTTCTTCTGTACGGCGAGTTTTTTGTTCGGGAAGAATCACTTTTTCCATCATTTGTCCAATAACTCCGTCGGCTAAAATCATAGCCGGATTATTGTATTTGAAAGATAAATCAAATCCGAGAGCGACGTGATCGGCCATTTCTTGCACTGATGCCGGAGCTAAAGTAATCAAACGATAATCGCCATGTCCGCCTCCTTTAACGGTTTGGAAATAATCGGCCTGACTGGGTTGAATGGTTCCCAAACCGGGACCTCCCCGCATGACATTGATAATTAATCCGGGAAGCTCGGCACCGGCCATGTAGGAAATGCCTTCCAATTTAAGACTTATTCCCGGACTGGATGAAGAGGTCATTACTCTTTTTCCACAAGCAGCACCACCATAAACCATATTGATTGCAGCCACTTCACTTTCTGCCTGAAGAACGACCATTCCTGTGGTTTCCCAAGGTTTTTCGTCCATTAGGGTTTCCATTATTTCCGACTGAGGAGTTATCGGATAACCGAAATATCCATCCACTCCGTAACGAATAGCAGCATGAGCAATTGCTTCGTTGCCTTTCATTAATTTAACTTCTTCTGCCATGTTATAATTTTACCTTATATACAGTGATACAACCATCGGGACATACATAACCGCAATTTGCGCATCCGATACATTCATCGGAATTTGCCACTTGGGCATAATTGTAACCTTTCCCGTTTACTTCTTGTCCTAAGATAAGAACGTCGGCAGGACAAGCCACTACACAAAGATCACAGCCTTTGCATCTGTCTTTATCTATTACAACAGCTCCTTTTATTTTCGCCATACTTTTTCTATAATCTTACTCTAAATATTCGTCAATAAATCAGGATGTTCGTCCTGTAATTTTTTAAGTTCTCTTTTTAAATCTCCGTCTTCATCTTTTGTATTGCCTATTCCCTCCTGAATAGTTAACATCGCTTTTTTGTATTCATTGAGTCTAATCAATATATCGCTTTTAAATAAATACAACGCTTCCATTTGGGGTCTTATTTTTATTGCTTTAGCCAACAAGTCTAAAGATTCGTCCCAAAGTTGCAGTTCGGAAGCCAAATCAACAGCCATTATATAAACAAGATGCTGATCGGAACGTAATAACAAGTAGTCTTTGGTTGTTTCAAAAGCCTTCAATAAGTTATTGTTGTCTTTATACGCGTAGATAAGATCGGAAAACAATTCGGGGTTTACATTGCCGAGCGATTTTGAAAACTCAAACGCTTCGATTGCTCTTTCTTTATCATCAATTTCTATATAATGAGTTCCGATTTCATACCAAGTCTCTTTACTTAAAGGAGATAATCTTTCAACGAGTTCGGCAATCTCTTCTGTTTTTTCTTTCATTCCTAAAGAAGAGTAAGCATATAAAAGTATCCAATAAAGTTGTTTCGACGGCTTAAAAATCAACATTGCTTCTTCTATCACTTTCGTCGATGCATTAAAAAGATCGTTTTCATTCAATGCTTCACCCATTACCCGGTAAATGATAAAAAGGTTTTCTTTGTCGTGTCTGTATTTTTTTTTCAATTGGCGGAACAGGGAAAAAGCATCTTCTTCCATACCGAGATGGAGAAGTGCGGTTAAACGATATCCCTCTTTTTCAACGTTATTTGATATATCTTTATATTTTTCCAAAAGAGAGAATAACTCATTCCATCGTTTAAAATCATTCAGAAGAAACATAATGCCACTGATTAGTTTATTGCTATCCGGATGAAATTTTAATGCCCTATCGATTGTCTTCCGAAACTCTGTTACCTTACTTCTACGCAAATAAATATCCAGTATTTCACAAATTTCATCGGTCCCTGCAAAACGAGGACTCAAACCTTTATTTAAGGCTTCATTCCATTCGTGAAAAAAATCAGGATAATAGTCTAAATTTTCTTCTTCTTCACCTCCAAAATAATCGTTCCAATCGCTGAGATCGTCGTATTCAAACATTTTATTTGTTTTTTATTTTGCTCCAAGAATCTTTTAACGAAACCGTTCTGTTGAAAATCAAACGGTCGGTGACGGAATCGGGATCCAGATTGAAATAGCCTATGCGTTGAAATTGAAAATTTTCCAACGGTTTAGCATGAACTAATTCTTTTTCCACTTGTGCACTTGCTTTTATAATAAGTGAATCGGGATTCAATAATTCGCGGAAATCTTTTTCTTTCTCATCTCCCGGGTTTTCCACACTGAAAAGACGATCATATAATCGAATTTCGGCCGGAAGACTATGCTTCGCTGAAACCCAATGTAACGTTCCTTTTACTTTCCGATTACTCTCAGGCATTCCGCTTTTTGTTTGCGGATCGTATTCGGCATATATTTCCACAACATTTCCGGCTGTATCTTTTTTGAATCTGGTGCATTTAATGATGTAAGCATTTTTCAACCGGACTTCTCTGTCGGGAGCCAACCGGAAAAATTTATTCGGGGCATCCTCCATAAAGTCATCTTTTTCGATATACAATTCCCGAGTGAAAGCAATTTGATGAGTTCCCATCATTTCATTTTCCGGATTATTAACAGCTTCCATCATTTCCACTTGTTCTTCGGGATAGTTTGTAATAATCAGTTTAACCGGGTCGATAACCGCAGAAACTCGTTTGGCTTTCATATTCAAATCTTCGCGAACAGCATGTTCAAGCAAAGCGATGTCGTTTAAAGCTTCGAACTTGGTATAACCTATTTTGTCAATGAAATTATGAATGGATTGCGGAGTGTATCCTCTTCTTCTTAATCCCGATATGGTAGGCATACGAGGATCATCCCATCCATTAACAAGATTTTCGGAGACCAATTGAAGCAGTTTTCGTTTACTCATCACCGTATAAGTTAAATTCAAACGATTAAACTCATATTGATGCGGCCGATAATCGCTGTTGTCGGAAGTCAGACATTTTAATTCATCGATGAAAAAATCGTATAACGGTCGATGAGGAACAAATTCCAATGTGCAAAGCGAATGTGTTACTCCTTCAAAATAATCGCTTTGACCATGAGCAAAATCGTACATGGGATAAGCTTTCCACGCAGTTCCGGTACGATGATGCGGATGTTTTATAATCCGGTAAATAATAGGGTCGCGAAAATGCATGTTCGACGAAGTCATGTCTATTTTAGCTCTTAAAACGGCAGTTCCTTCCTCCAATTCGCCTCGATTCATTTTTTGAAATAAATCCAGACTTTCTTCAACAGGCCGGTTTCTAAATGGAGAATCTGTTCCTGCTTGAGTAGGAGTTCCTTTTTGTTGAGCAATCTCTTCGGCGGATTGTTCATCGATATAAGCTTTTCCCGCTTTGATCAACAATACGGCGAAATCCCAAAGTTGCCGGAAATAATCGGAAGCATAATAAACATTGTTCCAATCATATCCCAGCCAACGAATATCTTCCATAATGGAATCAACATATTCAACATCTTCTTTTGTGGGGTTGGTATCGTCGAACCGAAGATTGCAGGTTCCTCCGTATTTTTTGGCAAGACCAAAATCCATACAAATGGCTTTAGCATGGCCTATGTGTAAGTAGCCGTTAGGTTCGGGAGGAAAACGTGTTTGTATTTTTCTGTCGTTTCGATTTTCGGACAAATCATCCTCCACTATCGCCTCTATGAAATTGAGACTTTTTTTATTCTCTTCGATTGATCTATTTTCTACAGACATACCTATTATTTAGGGTACAAAAGTAATAAAATAATTTATATTACTATCTTATATCAATAAACCGATAAATGTATTTTGTTAAATGTTTTCATTAATTCGTAACACTTAATCTCCCACCGGCACATTTACACATTCTGACAAAAAAAGTCCTCGGAAGACTTTTTCCGAGGACTTATAATTATTCTATCAAGAGTTTATTTATACTTGCTTATAAAAGCCTAAACTGTCGATACAGAAATTATCAATAAAATCGGCTATTTTATTTACTTCCGCTTTTCCGTAGTTAATATAAACTTCAACTGAAGTTCTGAATTCCTCCGGATTGCGATTGGTATCGGATAATAAAAGATAGCCTAAAATAATATGACCGGCACATTCCACTAATCGGCGAGCTTGAAAGTCGATATAATCATTGTCTTTTGTATCGGCAACTTGAGAAACTAATCGCTCATATACTTCCGTCATTTTGATTAATACGGATTTCAGACTTTCCAATTCCGGATTCAATTGCGCTTCCTGATATTCTTTTATTTGAGCGATATAAGTTCCCGTCAATACGTGACGAATAGCCGCAACTACTTGTAATTGAGTGGTTCCTTCGTAGATATTTGTAATACGAGCGTCACGATACAAACGTTCACAAGCATAATCTTTCATAAATCCGGATCCTCCATGAATCTGAATACAATCATACGTATTTTGGTTTGCATATTCGGTATTCATGGCTTTTCCGAGCGGAGTGAAAGCATCAGCCAGTTTTTTGTATTTCTTCAATTCCGCTTTTTCTTCCGGTTCCAGTTTTCGTTCTTTCTCTATATCTTCCAATGTTTTGTAGATGTCAACAAAACGAGAAGTTTCGTATAAAATAGTCCGTGAAGCATCTAATTTTGCTTTGATATTGGCTATCATTTCGTAAACGGCCGGAAACTCAATAATGGCTTTTCCGAATTGCTTTCTTTCTTGGGCGTAAGACAAAGCTTCTCTGTAAGCGGCTTCGGATATTCCGGTAGCTTGTGCCATGATACCCAAACGGGCTCCATTCATTAGAGACATAACATAGCGAATCAATCCCAGTTTACGTTGTCCGCAAAGTTGAGCTTTCGCATTTTTGTAGGTTAATTCACAAGTTGGAGAACCTTTGATTCCCATTTTGTTTTCAATGCGACGAACATCCACTCCTCCGTCTCTTTTGTCGTAAATGAACATCGAAAGTCCGCGTCCATCCTTTGTCCCTTCTTCCGAACGAGCCAATACCAAGTGAATATCGGAATCTCCGTTTGTGATGAAGCGTTTCACTCCGTTCAATCTCCAGCAATCTTCCTGTTCATCGTATGTGGCTTTCAACATAACCGATTGTAAGTCCGAGCCGGCATCCGGTTCGGTCAAATCCATCGACATGGTGGCTCCTGCACAAACTCGGGGAATAAACGCTTGACGTTGTTCTTCGTTTCCGAATTCGTATAATGTTTCCGCACAGTCCTGTAAAGCCCAAAGGTTACCGAATCCGGCATCAGCGCGGGAAGTCAATTCCGAAGCCATAATAAATGTGACCATAGGGAAATTTAATCCGTTATACCGACGAGGCATGGAAAGGCCCATTAAGCCGGCCTGAGTTGTTACATTCAGGTTTTCTTTCGTTCCGGCGGCATAAACCACACGATTGTTTTCGACTCTCGGACCTTGAGCATCAACTCCTTCAGCGTTCGGTGCTATGATTTCGCCACATACTTCGCCGGCAATTTCCATCACCTTTTCATAACTGTCCATTGCATCCTCGAAATCGACGGGAGCGTAATCGAATTTTTGACTGTCTGTATAATTTCGTTCTTTTAGTTCTGCAATCCTTTTCATCAACGGATGGTTCAGATGATGTTTTAACGACGGATTGTCTAAATAAAAATTAGCCATTATTTAAATTTTATTTTTTATTAAGTTTATTCAAAATCAACTCTAATCGAGGAAAGTCGTCAACATATTGTTTGGGGAGAATATAAGCATAACCGGTTTTGGAAAAGAAATAAACATAATCTTTTGTTTGATCATAATTTTCTATCTCCATCCACTTCAGAAATTTCTTATGCTTCTTTGTTTGAATTTCAAAGCCTTCTTCAAAAAATTCGATTGATGATTCACCGAAAACATCCGGATTCTCTTCTTTCAATTCGTTTCCTGCTTTCATCAAACGTTTTCTTGTCTGCGATTGCATAAATAAAAGATAAGCCAATAAAACTATACAAACAAACAACACCCAATTGTATTGACTGTCGCCTCTATAAAAGAAATTCATGTGAATCCCCAAAACAACGTTACAAATAAATAAGATTGTTAAAAGAGGAACCATACAACCATAAAGAGGTGTTTTTTTCTTTCGGAAATATTCCTGAAAATTGACCCAGTCTTCAATTCTTAGATTATAGTTGATTTTCATTCATTTCAGTTATTTACTGTTCTTTTTATAGTATTTAATCATTTTCGGAATCACTTTCTCCACGTCTCCTGTTATCACATAATCGGCGATGGCATTGATTGGAGCGTTCGGATCGTTATTGATGGCAATGATTATGGATGCTTCTTGCATGCCGGCAATGTGCTGAATTTGACCGGAAATACCGCAGGCAATGTACAACTTGGGACGAACAGTTACGCCGGTTTGACCGATTTGCCGGTCGTGTTCACAAAATCCGGCGTCGACTGCCGCACGCGAAGCACCTACTTCGGCTCCAATCGTACCGGCTAACTCGAAAATGAGATTAAATCCTTCTTTCGAACCGACACCATATCCTCCGGCTACAATGATGGGAGCACCTTTGATATTTACTTTCGAAGCTTCCATGTGGCGTTCGATTACAGTGACAACAAAATCGGCATCGGAAACATATCGATTTGCATCATGAGTGACGGTTTCTCCTTTGTAACCGGCATCCAACAGTTCTTTTTTCATTACACCTTCGCGAACAGTTGCCATTTGAGGTCGATTATCCGGATTGATAATGGTTGCAACAATATTGCCTCCAAAAGCCGGACGTATCTGATAC
>JAIRRK010000023.1 GCA_031256015.1 Dysgonamonadaceae bacterium | reverse complement strand
TTTCCCTTCAACACTTTGCAAAACCAGGAATGGCCGTCTTTGTAATAATTCCATTCCATCGCCAATTTGTGTTCGCCGGTCAGGATTGCGGATAACTGTTCAAAAGCGGGATAGCTTTCCGCAAGAATTTCCTTCAAGACTTCGTTTGAAGGGAATATCGTCTGTTCGTTTAATAAGGGTTTATCCATTTTTGTGTCAATTATTCTTATCAATATTGGATTTGATATTTTTCGAAGCCTTCAGACATCAATTCTTTTAATTTTCCATTTTCATCGGAATAAATAAATAAATAATCCAGATCGGGTATTTGGTCGGCCAGTTCAACCGCCTTTTCCAAACCTAAAACCATGAATGCCGTTGCATAAGCATCGGCGGTCATGCAATCCGATGCGAATACCGAAGCACTTAAAATATTTCCTCCGGAAGGATAACCGGTTTTCGGATTGATTATATGAGCCAACTTTTGCCCATTCTTAACATAATAATTTCTGTAATTTCCGGAAGTTGCCAATGAACGGTTATTCAAATAAACAATTTCCTGAATTTCTTTGGTTGTTCCCGTGTTATCGTCTTCAGGACGAGTAATTCCTATTGCCCAATAACGTCCATTCGGATTTTTTCCTTTTACCGTTATTTCTCCTCCTATTTCTATCATATAATTTTCGATACCGAAATTATCAAGCATTTCTGCGATCAGATCGCAAGAATAGCCTTTTGCGATGGAAGAAGCGTTGAGTTGAATACAAGGCTCGGCTTTCAGTATTTTTCGTCCGTTTAATTTTATTTTCTCATAGCCCACACATTGCTTCAAACTGTCGATGGTTCGGGGAGAAATATCGTTTTGTTTTTCGAATCCGAAGCCCCAAAGATTAATCAACGGAGCAGCGGTTATATCATAAAGGCCCCCGGTTTTTTCCGAGACTTCAAGCGATTTATTAAAACAGGCAATAAACCAATCGTCCACATCCACATCTATGTTATTATTCACTTTGTAAATAATCGATTGATTATTGAACGGATTCAAAGAGAGATTGAAACTATCCAGTCGGGCTGTAATTTCGTTTCCCAATTCCTTATAATACTCGTATTTAACGGAGGCTGAAGTATTGAATATATCGATTTGCGTATGATAATACTGCCGTTTTATTTCTTTTTGTTTGGCCTCCCGACACGAAGTCAACACTATTAAAAATAAGAACAATAAATAAATTGTATTTCTTTTACTTTTCATCATTTACGGTAAATTAATTTTATTTTCCATTAAAACAAACATCATCAAATAAAACGGAAGGGATTCGCCATGAGGAAATTAAGAGCGGATCGTTACCGACCTCGTTTACATTTTGCCAAAGCGACAATAAATTTCCTGTAATATTCATTTCATTAACAGGGATGGTCACTTTTCCGTTTTTGATTAAAAACCCTTCTATACCCAAAGAAAAATCGCCTGTGGAAGAGTTCGTATTTCCTCCGTTAAATCCGGTCACCCAGATTCCTTTTTCGACAGTATTTAATAATTCTTCCCTATTTTTATTTCCAGAATCCATTAAGAGAACAGAAGGCGACTGAATGGTGGGCATCATTTTCAATTTTCCGGCAAAGTATGTATTGATGTAATACGTTTTCAGAATACCTTTTTCTATTACATTCATTTTTTTTGTAGCCACTCCTTCTCCATCGAACCATCCAGCTCCTCTTGCTCGCTTCAAATGAGGATTATCGATGATTGTAATTTTCTCAGAAATAATTTTTTCATCCAATTTATCAATCAAAAAAGAGTTTTTCTGCTGAATGGAACTTCCGTATAACGCGGCAATAATCGGAGATAATAACCGTGTAATATTTCGATTATCGACAAGCATCTTATATTTTCCCGACCGAATCTTTTCTTGACCCAATCTATTTAAAGTTCTTTCGTAGGCTTTTCGGGCAATGCCTTTTTTTTGCAATTGATCCCAAAAAATGGACACATCATACCAATGAGCAGACGGTCTGCTGTGGCCCTTATCTTTCAGTGATGTTTCGGCCGAAAGATTAAAATAAGTCGTTGCGCTTTCGCCTTCAAAACCATTGGAATCAATCATAAAAGATTCGTCCGTCCCATCGGAGTAAGCGGCAGAAACAGCGATTAATCGATCGTCGGTTTGATAAACTTCATTAACCGAATTTCTTAACAATTCCAGTTTTTCATCGACTGAAATTTCCAAAATGTTTGTATCGAAAAGTTCCAAATCGCCGGCTTTTCCACGGAATAATCGATCGGGATCAGGCAGACGTCGAAACTCATCTTTTTCCAAACAGCGAGTTGATTCGATATTATGCAGGATAAATCGTTCCAGTTCTTTTTTCTCCAATCGATTCGTCGAAAAATAAGAAAATCGTCCATCGACAAACAAATAAAAACTCATTCCGCTTTCGGATGATTGTTCCAGTTTATCCAACTGATTATTCCGATATTCGAACGAATTATCCATACCCGAATAAGCCGTAATTCGAGCATCGGAACAACCGTTTTTCAAAGCGAATTTCAATGCCCAATCGGCCAGATTTTTTTGTTTTTCCGTAATCATATTAATCTCCTCCGACAGTTAATCGTTTTACTAAAATGGTAGGCAATCCTTGGGAAACGGGCATACTCTGTCCGTCTTTTCCACAAGTCCAAGCACCTTCATCTATTTCCAGATTCCTCCCGACCATTGTAATATCGGCCAAAGCCCGCGGGCCGTTTCCTATGATATTAATATCTTTAATCGGTTGGGTTAATTTTCCGTCTTCTATCAAATATCCCGTTTTAACGAAAAAGGTAAAATCACCGGCTCCAATCTGTACTTGTCCATTTGTAAAATGATCAACAAAAACACCTTTTTTCACCTTTCGGATAATTTCTCCTTCGGAATATTCTCCGCTTTCCATATATGTCGCTCGCATACGAGGAAGAGGAATGTTTCGAAAAGATTGACGGCGACCGTTTCCGGTTGGTTCTACGCCGTAATGTTTCGCGCTGATGCGATCGTGCAAATAAGAAGTTAATTTTCCGTCTTTCACGATGTAAGTTTTTTGTCCTTCTATTCCTTCGTCATCAACATTAACCGCTCCCCGATTGTATTTAATGCAACCGTTGTCCACTACATTAATTTGCTTATTGCAAATCTGTTTTCCCAATTGATCGGAAAAGACGGATATTTTTTTTCGATTAAAGTCAGCTTCAAAAGCGTGTCCGATTGCTTCATGTAAAAGAATTCCCGAACTTCCGGCACTCATAACAACCGGCATTTCACCTCCTTTAGGTTTCATTGCATCAAACAAGCGGTCTGTAATCGTAATAGCTTCTATGGCAATTTCTTCAATTAAATCGTAAGAAAGAAAAGAGGCATCCATGCGAGCCGATCGGGATGCATGTCCATTTTCAATTTTATTACCCTTTTGCATCACACAAGAGCCGACAATCTGAGCCATCGGACGGATATCCGAGCAAAGCAATCCTTCCGAATTATAATACAAAATATAAGAAGTAGAATAACTTATGGATGCATTGACTTTCACTACTTTTGAATCCAATTCAAAAATACGGTCATTTAATTTTTGAAGGAATGGAATTTTTTCCCGTACAGATAAATCTTCCCAAGGAGAAAGAATCGGATAATAATTTTGAAACGATTTTTCGTTTATCGGGATGGAAAGATTCTTAGACATTCCATTTGCAATACGGGAAGCAACTCTTGCAGCTTTTATCATTTCCGACAAACAGATATTTTCCACATAAGCATACCCTTGTTTGTCTCCGGAAACAACACGAATTCCCACTCCATAATCAATATTGGACGCCGTTCTATTTACTGCGCCATCCTGCAAAACCAACGAATTGGAAAAGGTATGTTCAAAATAAAGATCAGCAAAATCGCCTCCTTTTTCCAAGGCAACGGATATGACTTTTTGAAGATCATTTTTATTTGTATTAAAACGATTCAACATTCGATATATCAGTGTGTTTCATAATGAAAAAATATAATTCGTAATCCACGCTCCTACTTCGGAGGTTTTATACGCTTTTCCGTTTTCGGCAATATCTTCGGTAACAATTCCTTGTTGTATGGACGCATTAACGGCTTCTCTGATAATTTGTCCTTCTTTATGCAAATTAAAAGCATATTCAAACATCAATGCGGCGGAAAGCACCGTTGCCAAAGGATTTGCTATATTTTTTCCGGCTGCCTGCGGATACGATCCGTGAATAGGCTCAAAAACCGACGTATGGATACCGATTGAAGCCGAAGGCAACATTCCCAATGAACCGGTTATGACAGAAGCTTCATCCGTTAAAATATCTCCGAACATATTTTCCGTTACCATCACATCGAAACGTTTCGGCCATTGAATAATTTGCATTGCCGCATTATCCACGAACATATATTCGGTTTCTACTTCCGGATATTCTTTTTCTATTTTTCGAGCCGTTTCACGCCACAAACGAGAAGTTGCCAAAACATTCGCTTTGTCGATAACGGTTAATTTTTTTCTCCGCTTCATTGCATAATCGTAAGCCAACCTGACAATTCTGTCTATCTCTTCAACGGTATAAACCGAAGAATCGTACGCTACTTGTCCGTCTTCGCTTCTGCCTTGAGGACGCCCGAAATAAATACCTCCGGTAAGTTCCCGAATACACACAAAATCGGCTCCTTCGATTAATTCGGAACGAAGGGGTGATTGATGAATCAAAGAAGGAAAAGTTGTTATCGGACGAATATTGGCATACAATCCCAGTTTTTTTCTCATGGCAAGCAATCCCTGTTCCGGACGAACTTTTGCGGAAGGATTATTATCGTACTTCGGAGAACCGATGGCTCCGAACAAAACGGCATCCGAATTCATACATAACTCATGCGTTTCTTGCGGATAAGGATCTCCTCCCGCATCAATAGCAACGGCTCCGACAAGTGCCTCTCGATAAGTTAATGAATGATTAAATTTCTTACAAACAGCTTTAGTCACATCCAAAGCTTGTTTAACGATTTCCGGGCCGATTCCGTCTCCCGGTAATACAGCTATTTTAAGTTCCATTATTCTCTTTCAAATTTTATATATTGAGGAATCGATGGCGTATATTCATCATTTTCCCATAAACTACTGGTTATCATTAAGTCGGCACTATAGCGATTACAAGCAATCGGTACATTGTGTACACGACATTGGCGAAGAAGCATCTGAATATCGGCCTCATGAGGTTGAGCATTCAAATCGTCTATCAAGAAGATAGCCAAGTTAACTTGATGCCTTGCGACCATGGCGGCAATCTCCGCATCACCGCCCAACGGACCTGAATTCATTTTAATAATTTCGGCTTCAATTCCTTTTTCCTGAAAAGCTTTTTCTATCAATCCTCCGGTAGTACCGGTACAAACAAGTGTATGCTTAGATAAAGTATCCGCATTAAAAACGGCCCATTCAACCATATCGGCTTTTCTCCTGTCATGGGCAACAAGAGCAATTGTCAATTTTCTATTGGCATTCTTTAAATACATTTCCATAATTACATATTTTCAATCATATTTAACATTCTAATTGTGGCTTTTATAGCAGCTGCCATCTGATCCACGTCCAATCCTCGGGTTTTGAATTTTTTTTCTTTGTAACTCCAAGTTATCGTAGTTTGAACGAGCGCATCGGTTCGTCCTCCGGGAGGAATGGCAACATTGTAATCTCGTAATTCCGGTTTGGCTTTACCCAAATTGTCGTAAATCTTCCATAAAGCTTTACTAAAAGCATGATATTGACCGTCGCCGGGAGCTGTATATTCATATTCTTTACCTTCAATTTCAATTCGGACCGTGGCCGTCGGACGCAATCCTTGTGTCAAAGATA
Source organism: Dysgonamonadaceae bacterium (assembly GCA_031256015.1). GTDB lineage: Bacteria > Bacteroidota > Bacteroidia > Bacteroidales > Azobacteroidaceae > Azobacteroides. Next base: position 8,068 of record JAIRRK010000023.1, on the reverse strand, counting down.
AAGAATAATTAATCATTTTTATCTTATCTTCCGTATTTGTATGCATAACATCCGAAATAATATACGGCAAATCGTCTTGAGTTACAATTTCTTTTTTATCGCCTAATTCAATGATTCGTTCTGTCAGTTTCAGCATAGAATCTTCATCCAATTCAACTCCGATTGTATCCAGATTTTTTTTGATATTGGATTTTCCGGAAGTTTTTCCCAAAGCATATTCCCGTGCTCGTCCGAATCTTTCCGGAAGCAGGTCATTATAATAAAGATTGTTTTTGTTATCTCCGTCGGCATGAATACCCGCACATTGAGTAAAAACATTATCTCCCGTTACCGGTTGATTATTGGGTATACGCATTCCCGAATAAGATTCAACTATTCGTCCTACTTTATTCAGGTTTTTTTCCACTATGTTGGTTTTGATATTCAACTGATCATGCAATATCGCAACAACGCTGGCTAAAGGCGCATTTCCCGCTCTTTCGCCCAAGCCGTTTATTGTGGTATGGACACCTGATATTCCTTCATTAACCGCAGCAAAAACATTTCCGACAGCCAAATCATAATCATTGTGAGCATGATAATCGAATTGTAAATTCGGATACCTTTCCAACATTTCCCTACAGAATTTTGCCGTATCAATCGGATTCAAAATCCCGAGAGTATCCGGAAGCATAAAGCGTTTAATCTGAGTATCTTTCAGATTATCTACAAGAAAAAAGACATAATCTTTGGAGTGTAACATTCCGTTTGACCAGTCTTCTAAATAAATATTGATTGAAATATTTTTTTTCTCTGCTTCCCGCAAAACAACTTTTATATCCGACAGATGTTCTTCCGGAGATTTTCTCAATTGATCTTCACAATGCTTCAATGAGCCTTTGCACAAAAGATTCATTACTTTGCATCCGGCTCTTTGAATCCACTTCAACGAAAGATCTCCATCTACAAACCCCAAAACTTCTATTTTATCTATATAATTATTAGCTTCAGCCCATTTAGCTACTTTTTTGACGGTTTCAAATTCGCCTTCGGATACTTTAGCGGAAGCAATTTCTATCCGATCGACATTCAAGTCTTCCAAAAGAAGGCGAGCGATGTGCAACTTTTCAGAAGAAGCAAACGAAACCCCTGAAGTCTGTTCACCGTCTCTCAACGTAGTGTCTAATAATTTAATATTTCGATTCATATTATCCGATGTATCGTTTTTTTTCGTATTGTTCAATTTTATCTTTATTATTTAATAAGTAATCAATGTCATCGAATCCTTTCAAAAAACATTCTTTTTTATACGAATTAATCGAAAATGTTTCAGAATGTCCGGTAGCGTTATTGGTCAATGTTTGATTTTCCAAATTTACTGTCAGTGTCATGTTCGAATCATTATCCACGCTTTCAAAAATTTCTTTCAAAAAACGTTCGGAAACGACTACCGGCAACAAAAAATTATTCATTGCATTATTTTTGAATATATCGGCAAAAAAACTGGATACGACGACTTTAAATCCGTAGCCGGCAATCGCCCACGCAGCATGTTCCCGACTGGATCCGCTACCGAAATTTTTTCCGGCCACCAAAATTTCTCCTTTATATTTTGGATTATTCAATACAAAAGACTGTATCGGTTGATCATTTTTATCGTACCGCCAATCCCTAAATAAATTGTCTCCAAAACCGTCTTTGGATGTAGCTTTTAAGAATCGGGCAGGTATAATTTGATCCGTATCGACATTTTCCATCGGTAACGGAACAATGGTACTTGTTAATGTGACAAATTTTTCCATAAATTTTTAATGTGTTAATGTGCTGTTTTTTTTTCGTTTTGCATCATTGTTATAGTTCTCTCGGATCTGTAATCCGTCCTGTAATTGCAGCTGTTGCAGCAAGCAACGGTCCGGCCAAAATAGTTCTCGCACCGGGTCCTTGTCTTCCTTCAAAATTCCGGTTTGAGGTTGAAACGGCATACTTTCCGGCAGGCACTTTATCATCGTTCATTGCCAGACAAGCGGAGCATCCCGGTTGACGCAATTCAAATCCGGCGTCTTCCAAAATTTTATCAATACCTTCTTCTTTGATTTGTTGAACAACCATCCGGGAGCCGGGCACCAACCAGGCAACAACATGATCGGCCTTTCTTTTCCCTTTCACTATTTGAGCAAATGCCCTGAAATCCTCAATACGTCCATTGGTGCAACTGCCTAAAAAAACATAATCGACCGGTTTGCCCATTAATTTTTCTCCCGGCAGGAATCCCATGTAGTTCAAGGATTTTAGGAAAGATTTTCTACCCGATTCTTCAATCGTATCCGGAGTCGGAATTCTATCGTTAATACTCATTCCCATCCCCGGATTGGTACCATAAGTCAACATGGGTTCAATATCTTCTGCATTCAGCGTAATTTCTTTATCGAACGAGGCTCCCTCGTCCGTTTTCAAAGTTTTCCAATAAGCCAAAGCTTTTTCCCAAGCTTCCGCTTTTGGAGCAAATTCTTTTCCTTTCACGTATTCGAAAGTCACTTCATCCGGAGCTATCATTCCTCCTCTTGCTCCCATTTCGATAGACAGATTGCAAAGAGTCAGACGGCCTTCCATAGATAAACTCTTCACGGCTTCTCCGGCATACTCGACAAAATACCCGGTTGCTCCTCCGGTAGTCATCTTTGAAATAATATACAAAGCCATGTCTTTTGCCGTTACGAAAGGTTTAAGTTTTCCTTTCACTGAAATACGCATGGTTTTCGGTTTCGACTGAAAAACACATTGTGTAGCCAGAACCATTTCCACTTCACTGGTTCCGATTCCAAATGCTACGGCACCCATTGCTCCGTGTGTAGACGTGTGCGAATCACCGCACACCATCGTCATTCCCGGCAGAGAAAGTCCTGTTTCCGGACCTATCACATGAACGATTCCACTTTTTTCATGCCCAATCGGATAATAAGTCAATCCAAATTCTTCCGCATTTTTACCCAAAGCATCTACCTGATTTTTTGATACAGGGTCTTGTATCGGCTGCTCCTGATTGATTGTAGGAATATTATGATCCGCCACACAAGTTATTTTTTCCGGACGAAAAACTTTCAATTCTCTTTTTCGTAATCCGTTAAATGCCTGAGGACTTGTCACTTCATGGCAATACATCCGATCGATGTATAGTTGGGTAGGCCCATCTTCTACTGTAGAAACAACATGGCTATCCCATATTTTATCAAATAATGTTTTCATAATTTCGATGTGTTTGATATGTCGATTATTGATATGTCAACGATTTATTTTACAAATTTATTAATTGCATCTATAAAAGCTTCCACTGAAGCTGCTACGATGTCGGTATTAGCGGAAAAACCGTAGTAATTGATACCGTTATGTTCTACTTGCATGTGAACTTTACCGATATCATCGCTTCCTTTATTGATTGCCTGAATCAGAAACTCCTGAATAATCATCTGACGATGAATAATCTGTTTTACGGCTTTAATGGCCGCGTTGACAGGACCGTTTCCGGTGGCGGCGGCTTCAAATTTTTCACCGGCAATATTCAGACATACCGAAGCTACCGGTTGCAAACCCACTCCCGATGTAACTTGCAGATATTCCAATTTGATTCTTTGAGAATCCAAGCGGTCTTTTCCGGCTAACATCAAGACATCGTCGTCGTTTATATCCTTTTTTTTGTCTGCTAATTTAAGAAAATTTTCATACACTTTATCCAATTGTTCTTGATTTAAATCGACACCTAAAACATTTAATCTGTGTTTTAGTGCGGCACGACCACTTCTGGCTGTCAAAGCGATGGTATTATCGTCGATTCCCACATCCTTCGGATCAATAATTTCGTAGCTTTCCCGATTTTTCAATACGCCGTCCTGATGAATCCCGGAAGAGTGAGCAAAAGCATTTCTTCCGACAATGGCTTTATTCGGTTGTATGGGCATATTCATCAAACCGGAAACCATTCGACTAATCGGATAAATATGTTTTGTATTGATATTCGTATCGATATTCAGATTTTTGTGACTTTTCAAAATCATCGCAACTTCCTCCAAGGAAGTATTACCGGCCCTCTCTCCTATTCCATTGATTGTTACTTCAACTTGGCGGGCACCGTTTAATATTCCCATCATTGTATTGGCGGTTGCCATTCCCAAATCATTGTGGCAATGAGTAGAGATAACCGCATGATGAACTCCTTTTACATTTTCCATCAGAAATTTTATTTTTTCACCGTATTCGGTCGGCAGGCAATAACCGGTTGTATCCGGTATATTAACGACGGTCGCTCCCGCTTTGATAACAGCCTCAACTACTTTAGCCAAATAAATATTGTCGGTTCGACCGGCGTCTTCGCAATAAAACTCCACATCTTCGACGTATTTTTTTGCATATTTCACACAAGCGACTGCACGTTCCAATATTTCATCCTGCGTTGAATTGAATTTATATTGAATATGATAAGGTGATGTTCCTATTCCCGTGTGAATTCTTTTTCTTTTTGCATATTTCAATGCTTCGCCGGCGGCGTCAATATCTTTCTTTACGGCTCTCGTTAAGGCACAAATAGTCGGCCAAATCACCGCTTTAGAAATTTCCACCACTGAATTAAAATCGCCCGGACTTGAGACCGGGAATCCGGCCTCAATAACATCTACGCCTAAGTTTTCCAAAGCTTGAGCTACCTGTATCTTTTCAATGGTATTCAACTGACAGCCCGGAACCTGTTCTCCGTCTCTCAACGTAGTGTCGAAAATAAATAATCTGTCTGACATATTGTTCATATTAAAATTGTTCATAAAAAAAAGCCTTTCTCTTCGGAAGCGAGAAAGGCCCAATCATATTTTTTGTTATTGTTTTACATATACCACGCCCGCTTCCTTTTGTCTTGCGACAAGAGAATACCTAAACCGAGGAGAATAATATATGCTATACTGCTTTGCATTGAAATCATTTTTTATTTAACGGTGCAAAGATAACGAGTTTTTTCATACAAGCAAATAATTGAAACATCTTTTTTAATCTAAAACTTAAGTAGATAACAAAAAAGGAACTATCAGGAGGCCTTCGCTTTTCTCCGGAGGGATAGGCGTATCAGCGCGTTTTTTTTATTTCTACACGTTTAGTCGGATCGAAATTACGGTTTCTGTAATCGATGCCGGCCACAACATTTTGAGCTAATTGCTTAAATGCCATTCCCGTTATACTCGATTCGTCGAGAGCAATGGGATTTCCGGAATCTCCTCCTTCGCAAATACTTTGCACAAGGGGAATTTCGGCAAGCAGATTCACGTTTAATTCTTTTGCCAACTTTTTCCCTCCGTCTTTCCCGAAAATATAGTATTTGTTGTCGGGTAATTCCGCCGGAGTGAAATAAGCCATATTCTCGATTATTCCCAATACGGGAACGTTTATTTTTTCACCCGAAAACATGTTTACTCCTTTTTTCGCGTCAGCCAAAGCCACTTCCTGCGGAGTCGTAACCACGATAACTCCGGTTACGGCCAATGTTTGAACCAATGTGAGATGAATATCGCTTGTTCCGGGAGGTAAGTCCAACAAAAGATAATCCAATTCGCCCCAATTCGTATCGGCGATTAACTGTTTGAGCGCATTGCTCGCCATGGTTCCTCTCCAGACCAGCGCGTTTTCTTTATCGACAAAAAAACCGATCGACAACATCTTGATGCCGTATTTCTCTACCGGAACAATTAATTCCCGGCCGTTAAACGTTTCCATATAAGGACGAGCCTCTTCTTCGCCGAACATTTTAGGAATACTCGGGCCGTAAATATCTGCATCCAACAGTCCTGTTTTGTATCCCGATTGAGCCAAAGATACGGCTAAATTAGCCGATACGGTACTTTTGCCGACGCCTCCTTTTCCGGACGAAACGGCAATGATGTTTTTTACTTGAGGCAATAATTTTTCCGGTTCCGGGCGGGGAGCTTGCTTGGCTTTCGCGGTGATGTTTCCTTTTATGTTCAACTCTTCACCGACGTAAGTCAATATAGCCGTTTCGGCGGCTTTGATAAGTGATTTGATAAACGGGTCGTTCGGCTTTTCAAAAAGGATGGAAAAGCTCACTTTGTTTCCTTCTATACGCATATCGTTGTCAATCATATTCATTTCGACGATATTCTTGCCGGAACCGGGATAGCGTACATTCTTTAGGGCGTTCAATATTAAATCGGGATACAGTTTCATGTTTGACGAATTATTTATTTTCTTTCTTACCGGAACGTTTGCTTCGATTGAAACTTCGATAAGAATCTGTTTCAATTTCCGCGTCGGGTTCTATATATTGCTCTCTCGGTTCGCAGATGAATTGAATGTATTTGATACTCAAACCTCTTTCTATCCATTGTTGTTCGTAAAAAGTTTGAATGGATAAAATAGAGTCAACCTCGTTCCGATGGTATAAATCATCTGTTTGAATCACAACCGGCAGTTGATTGACTTTTATCATTTCGCTTGTATAAGCGAACATGAAATTGCTGTCGGTTTTCAAATGAATCAATCCGTTTTCTTTCAAGATATTTTGATAAAGCGTCATAAACCGACTGCTTGTCATTCGTTTATTTGCCTTGCTCATTTGAGGGTCGGGGAATGTAATCCATATTTCCGAGACTTCTTTCGAGTCGAAAAAATGATTAATCAATTCGATATTCGTTCGAAGGAAAGCAACATTCGTAAGATTTTCGTCCAAAGCTTGTTTGGCACCCGTCCACATTCTGGCACCTTTTATATCGATTCCGATGAAGTTTTTCTCAGGAAACAAACGCGCCAATCCGACCGTGTACTCTCCTTTTCCGCAGCCCAATTCGATAACAACCGGATGTTGATTCTTAAAGAATAACTCGTTCCAATGACCTTTCATTTCAAAGCCTTTATCTTTCAACACGGAGAAAGGATATTGAAATACATGAGGATAACCATCCATGTCTGCGAACTTTTGCAATTTATTTTTCCCCATTTTCCCTTGCTTTAATTAGTTTGCAAAGATAAAGAATGTAATGATTTATTCGCTGTTTTTGTCGGCGAACAATTCAAATAAAATGTGTAATCCGAAACCTGCATTGCAGTCGCATTATATAATTAAAAAACTCACTCTCGACGAATTTGAAGAGAAACCGATTGTTCTGATAGAGCCGAATTTCAAAAAGGATTTATTGCCGAGGAAGCACACGTACATGCACCGCGGCAGTGCACGTACTTGCACCGCGATGGTGCACGCCCCTGCACCGCGGTGGTGCACGAGCGTGCACCGCAGGCGTGCATGAACGACAAAGAAATATCTTTGAGCGGGTAGCCGGAAATAGTCCGAAAATTTTCATTGATTGGTTAATATCCTTATCTTTGCACTCATTATGGATATATCTGTTGTCATACCTTTATTAAATGAGTCTGAATCTCTTCGGGAATTGTTTTCCCTGATTGAGCGAGTAATGAAAAAAGAAAACTTCTCCTACGAAGTTATTTTCGTAGATGACGGAAGTACGGATGATTCGTGGGAAATTATTACGGAATTACGGAAAGAACATCCTGAAGTAAAAGGGATTCGCTTTCAACGCAATTACGGAAAATCGCCGGCTTTACATTCCGCATTCCGGGTGGTTCGCGGCGATGTAGTCATCACAATGGATGCCGATTTGCAGGATAATCCCGATGAGATCCCCGCACTTTACCGAATGATTAAAGAAGATAAATACCACTTGGTTTCGGGATGGAAAAAGAAAAGATACGACCCGTTGACGAAAACTCTTCCCACGAAATTATTTAATGCAACGGCACGGGCCTTTTCCGGAATCCGATTGCATGATTTTAATTGCGGATTAAAGGCATACGATAAAAAAGTGGTGCAAAGCATCGAGATTTATAACGATATGCATCGTTGGATTCCTTTCTTGGCAAAAAACGCGGGATTTACGAAAATAGGCGAGAAAGAGGTGCTGCATCAGGCACGTAAATACGGACATTCCAAGTTCGGATTAAGTCGGTTTACGAACGGTTATTTAGACTTGTTCACCTTGTGGTTTTTGTCTAAATTCGGAAAGAAACCGATGCATTTCTTCGGCTT
>JAIRRK010000176.1 GCA_031256015.1 Dysgonamonadaceae bacterium | reverse complement strand
AAAAAAATGGGTAAGCTTACTATATCGCGTCGCTACAACCAACTACCCTTGCTGCGGTCAAGCCCTGGGGGATTCGAAGGGAGCTGACCGTATAGGACTTACCCGAGCGCAAAAGTAGTCTTTTTTTTCAGAACCTCAAAACGCGAATAAACAAATTAAAAATAAAAGATTGAAAATCAAATGAATATTTCGGGCATCATTTACATTTTTACAAAGTGTACCGCTGCCCAATTCTTGTCCTCTTTGAAAGAAATACAGTTCAATTGATTTTCTTCGCATTTATTCTTTATTGCCTCCATGTCTTCTTTATAAAATCCACTCATCAATAAAGAAGCTCCGGAGAGCAGGCAAGAAGCGTAAACAGGAATATCTTCCAGTAGAATATTCCGATTGATGTTGGCAAATATAAAATCATACTTTTCTTTTCCGAGAAGCGAAGCATCGCCCAATTTGACGTTAATCTCCGGCGTATTATTTCGTTTAATATTTTCCAGCGAGTTTTCATAAGCCCATTCGTCGATATCGATAGCCGTTACCGGACCGGCTCCTTTCATTCGGGCTAAAATAGCCAAAACAGCCGTGCCGCAACCCATGTCCAAAAATGATTTTCTTTCCGTTTTCAATTCCAAAAGATAAGAAACCATCAGGCTTGTCGTGGAATGATGCCCTGTTCCGAAAGCCATTTTCGGGTCAATAACAATATCATAAGACAATGTCGGAATATTTTCATGAAAAGAGCTGTGAATAATAACCCGATTATCAATTATTATGGGTTCAAAGAAGTTCTTTTCCCATTCTTCATTCCAATTTTGGTCCTTTATATACTCAACCCGGTACCGGATATGTGTATCCGGCAACGGCCAATCTTTCAAAGTTTGAGCAAGTCGTTCCTCCGAATAATTTTTCTCGGAAATATACGCATCCAAACCTTTTTCCGATTCCACAAAACTTTCGAATCCAATCTCGGCTAAAAATGCCGAAATCAAATCTCTGTTAATCTCGCTATTGGGTTCTATTTTTAATTGAAGTTCATAATAATTCATGAAAAGCAAAAGATTAAATTGATGTCTAAAAGCAAAACACACCGTTATTTTTCACAAAAGTATTATTTTTTTAAGCATAAACTTTGTCAACCGAAGAAAAATAACGAAATTTGCCCCTCGAAAATTTCATATATTACAATTAACACATTCTTCAATATGAAAAAAAGTGCTTTGCAAACAGCTCGTTCAACTTACGAACCTAAAATTCCGAATACATTAAAAGGAATGGTACAAATCGAAAAAGGAGAGGCAACTCAATCCATTTCAAATCAGGAAGATATTAAGAAATTGTTTCCCAATACCTACGGAATGCCCATTCTTAAATTCGTGGAAGGAACCGAAAAACAACAGTATAATCCGATTAATGTCGGTGTTATTTTATCGGGAGGACAAGCTCCGGGAGGACATAATGTGATAGCCGGAATCTTCGACGGAATCAAAAAAATGAATAAGAACAGCCGTTTATACGGTTTTATTTTAGGCCCCGGCGGATTAGTCGATCATCAGTACATGGAATTAACCGGCGACATTATTGAAGAATACCGCAATACCGGAGGGTTCGACATGATTGGCTCCGGACGTACGAAATTGGAAACAAAAGAACAATTCGATAAAGGTCTTGAAATTCTTAAAAAATTAAATATCTCGGCATTGGTTATTATCGGAGGAGATGATTCCAATACGAACGCCTGTGTTTTAGCCGAATATTATGCTCAAACAGGAGCCGGCGTTCAGGTTATCGGTTGCCCCAAAACCATTGACGGCGACTTGAAAAACGAAATGATCGAAACATCTTTCGGATTCGATACGGCTTGCAAAGTTTATTCGGAAGTCATCGGAAACATTCAACGCGACTGTAATTCGGCACGTAAATATTGGCATTTTATTAAATTAATGGGCCGTTCCGCTTCTCACATCGCTTTGGAATGTGCATTGCAAGTTCAACCGAACATTTGTATTATCTCGGAAGAAGTAGAAGCCAAAAATCAATCATTGGATGATGTGATTCAATACATTGCCGATATCGTGGCAAAAAGAGCTGCCAACGGAAAAAATTTCGGTACGGTCTTGATTCCGGAAGGTTTGATTGAGTTTATTCCGGCAATGAAAAAACTCATGTCCGAACTGAATGATTATTTGGCTCACAATGAAGAAGAATTCAAACAAATCAAACGCTCTCATCAACGCTCTCATATCATCGATAAATTAAGTGCTGAAAATTCGAAGATATATGCAAGCCTTCCCGAAAGTGTTGCCCGTCAATTAACGTTAGACCGAGACCCGCACGGAAATGTTCAGGTATCTTTAATCGAAACAGAAAAATTACTGGCGGAAATGGTCGGAAACCGTTTGGCGGAAATGGCAGAAAAAGGACAGTATAAAGGTAAATTTGCATCGCAAGTACACTTCTTCGGATACGAAGGACGTTGTGCCGCTCCCTCCAACTACGATGCCGATTATTGCTATTCGTTGGGATATACGGCAGCCAATTTAATCGGTGCCGGAAAAACAGGATACATGTCGTCTGTGAGAAACACAACCGCTCCGGCAGCAGACTGGATTGCAGGAGGAGTTCCCATCACCATGATGATGAATATGGAACGGCGTCACGGAGAAATGAAACCGGTTATCCAAAAAGCACTGGTGAATCTAAAAGAAGGACCATTTCAAACATTTATGCAACAACGCGACAAGTGGGCAACAGAAACCGAGTATGTATATCCCGGACCCATTCAATATTTCGGACCAACGGAAGTTTGCGATCAATCGACGAAAACATTGCAAATAGAACAAACGGGAAGTTATAAATAAAACAACTAATCAACTATAAGATGAACCGATATGCCGAAAGTTATTGTATAAAACAAATCAGGAAAGCATGTCGGTTTTTTATTATATTACTTATTAAAATCATTGATATATGGGCGGATTTTTTGGTACAATTTCGAAAAGTAAATGTATTAACGACCTCTACTACGGAACCGACTACAATTCCCACATGGGAACAAAAAGAGGAGGACTGGCTACTTGGACGGGAACAAACTTGCAACGGTCGATTCATAATTTGGAAAACTCTTATTTTCGAACGAAATTCGAAGACGATTTGAATAAATTCACCGGTAACTCCGGTATCGGTATCATCAGCGATACCGACCCGCAACCGATGGTTATGAATTCTCATTTAGGGAAATACGCCGTCGTCACGGTTGCCAAAATAATCAATCTGGCTGAATTGGAAAAAGAACTGATTGATAGAGGAAGAGCTTTCTCCGAATTAAGTTCCGGAGAAACCAATCCAACCGAATTGGTCTCCTTACTTATCGATGAAGGAAAAACTTTTATCGACGGAATAGAAAATGTTTTCAAACTGGTCAAAGGGTCTTGTACGCTATTAATCCTTACTCCCGATGGAATTATCGTTGCCCGGGACAAACTCGGACGTATCCCGGTTGTAATCGGGAAAAAAGAAGGTGCTTACTGTGTATCCAACGAACCTTGCGGTTATCCGAACTTGGGTTACGAAATAGAATACAACTTGGGGCCGGGCGAAATAGTTAAGATTACCGCCGACGGATTTGAACAATTACGCAAACCCAATAAGAAAAAACAAATCTGTTCGTTCCTTTGGGTGTATTACGGTTATCCGGTTTCGGAGTACGAAGGTATTAACGTTGACCAAGTCCGATACAAAGGCGGATGCAGCATGGCTCAAAAAGATGATTTGAAAGTTGATTTTGTGGCCGGAATCCCGGATTCCGGAATCGGACATGCCCTGGGTTACGCCGTCGGAAAAGGAGTTCCCTACAAAAGAGCGTTCATTAAATATACGCCGACATGGCCCAGAAGTTTCACTCCTTCACGACAGGAACAACGGGAATTTATCGCTAAAATGAAACTGATTCCGAATAAATCGCTGTTAAACAATCAACGAGTTATCTTTTGCGATGACTCAATCGTACGAGGAACTCAATTGCGCGATAATGTCAATATTTTGTATAATTACGGTGCCAAAGAAGTCCACATGAGAATTGCATGCCCTCCTCTACTCTACGCTTGCGACTTTCTCAATTTCACCGCCTCCAAATCAACACTTGAATTGATTGCGCGGCGAGTGATTAAACAAATAGAAGGAAGCGATGATAAAAACATCGAACTATATCAAAAAACCGATTCATCTCAATACAAGCAATTGGTAGAAGAAATACGTCGGGAATTAAATATAACAACCTTGAGATTTAACAGTCTGGAAAATGTAGTTGAAGCCATTGGATTGCCCAAAGAACAACTGTGTACGCATTGTTGGGATGGAACCAGTTCCTTCGACTAAAATTCTTTAATCGATATGACGAATGAATAATGGTATTTTTAGTTTAAATTCATATCTTTGCACTCCGATAGTTATGTCTTTTTTAATTGAGAGTTAAACCATGAATGTCACCAATCGTTTTCTAAAATACGTTTCATTTGATACTCAATCGGATGAGTCGTCCGATATTGCCAAGCAACTGTTGCTGGCCGAAGTTCTGAAAGAAGAAATGCAAGCAATGGGTCTGACGGAAATTTCGTTGGACGAACAGGCTTACCTGATGGCTACCCTTCCGGCTAATACGGATAAAAACGTTCCGGTTATCGGATTTATCGCTCACCTCGATACCAGTCCCGATATGTCGGGAACAAACGTAAAACCTCGTATCGTGGAAAAATACGATGGCAAAGACATTATCCTGAACAAAGAAAATAATATT
>JAIRRK010000169.1 GCA_031256015.1 Dysgonamonadaceae bacterium | reverse complement strand
TGTGTGCTACCGATATTTTCTTAAACACACACACACACACACACACACACACACACACACACACACACACACACACACACACACACACACACACACACATAATATATTAAATAATCTTCTGCCCGGTTTATTTCTGAGGAAGCACACTCCCCTGTGCCGTGGAAGCACACGTTTATCTGAGACTGACTCAGACGTCCATCTGAGAGCGACTCAGACGCTCGTCTTAGACAGTCTCAGACGAGCGTCTTAGACCGACTCAGATAAACGACAAAGAAACAGCAACAGGCAATAATTAAATATAACTTATAATATGATTCAAATTATGAAATTAAAAGTCTTTTTATTAACGTTGACGCTTGTCATGATAAGCGCAGCAAGTGCGAAAGCACAAGTAACGATAGGTGTGAGAGAAGAACCGAACGAAGGTGCTTTGCTTGACCTGAAAGAAGGGTTGAATGTCGGTAACACCACGTCGACTAAAGGCCTCGGATTGCCGCGTGTCAGTCTGACTCGTTCAGACAAGCTTTATCCCATGCTTCCCCTCGAATACGACGCGGCGGAGAACGACAGGCACATCGGACTGGTTGTTTACAACGCAAACTACGGGCCGCAAGGTGCCTACGTCTGGAACGGCACGAAGTGGGTGTCGCTCAATACCGGCGAGGTTCCCCGCGTTCCCGGAACAGGCAGCTTCGCAGGAAAGAGATGCTTCGATATTGCATCCGGCAACGACGGCATATACGGTTGCGGAACGCTGGCTCTTCGCGAAAACTATTCCCAAAAAGTCGACTTCTCGGAACAGGCAGACCGTGAACAGGTGTACACCTTCAAGCCGTCGGGAACCGTGTCGAATGTGTATTTTATCTACTTCGACTCCTCCGGCCAGGCAATAGAAAGGATAGAGCCGGGCGGCGATTATTCGGGAACCGTTACAGCCGGCACTCCTTGCGATGTGACGGTCTATTACAAACCGACCTTGCAAACCAAGCTGCAGGACGTGGAACGTAAGCAGGCATTGAAGCCCGAATTGTACGTGGCTTATCACGACGAAGCGGACAACAGCGACAAATACCTCAAACTGACGGTTAACTTGCAGGACTGCGCGTGTTGCGGTGCCCCCACCGACAGCGGCGGATGGCTGACTTTTATGTGTCACAACTTGGGTGCCGACGACCAACTCGACCCCTTTACATGGCAAACAAACGGCAATACCGTCGATAACGACATTAAAGGCGCCCTTTATCAGTGGGGGCGCGTATCGGATGGGCATCAGTATCGGGCAAGTGCGACCGTGTCCGGGGCGGTATCGGTCTTCGACGGCAACGGGCAGCCCACGGGCAACGCCGAAGGTAAATTTATACTGACTAATTCCGCTCCGAATAATTGGCGAGACCCTTTGAAAAATGACCTTTGGGGCGATGGCAACACCACTGATAACGAAAACGTTCCGAAGTCTGCTAACGACCCTTGTCCTGCGGGATGGAAGGTGCCGAGTCGGAAACAATGGGCTTCGATCCCCAATAGTAGTTTTGTTTATGACAGCTCCAACAGCAACTCCACCTACGGTTGCACGATTGGCGACGCCTTGTATTTGCCGGCCGGCGGCTTCCGAAATTACAACGCCGGCGGGCTTACCTTTAACGGCTGTCATTATTGGAGCAGTACGATTACCGGTTCGTCGGCCTACATCATGAGTATAAAAGATGCTACTCCTAACAAGAACAATCCGGACGAACGCGCTTTCGGGAATGCCGTTAGGTGCGTGGCAGAGTAAGTTAAGAACTAAGAACTAAGGGATGCGGGATTGCATCCCTTTTTTGGGTGTGCCGCGCAGCGAGCAGCCTGCATCCATAGGCATTACTTGCCTACGTTCATAGGCATTACTTGCCTATCATCTAGGCAGGCACTGCCTACGTACTAAAGAAGGAAGCAAGGCAAAGCCGCAGCGCAGGATAAAACTGACCTATTTCCCTTTTATCCGTAAACTATCCTTGATTAAATAAGCGATTAGAGCAACATAAGCCAATATGGCGACCCACTGAGAGCCTGCTTTTTCGAGCCAAGCTTCGTTGACAAGTTCCATCCCGCTGAATTTAAGAGCAACGCTGACTACTCCCATTAAAGCTCCCCCGGCAATAAATCCGGATGCTAATAATGTACCTCTGTCTGCTGCGGCTTTATTCAAAGTTTCGTCTTTGGAACGGGAACTTACATACCATGCAACAACGCCTCCGATTAACAGAGGAATGTTCAGCTCGATGGGAATAAACATTCCCAAAGCGAAAGCCAAAGCGGGAATCTTTAAGAAATACAGAATGACGGAGATAACGGCTCCTATTCCGTAAAGCAGCCAGGGAGCTCCCGTTCCCGACATCAGAGGGTCAATCACGGCAGCCATTGCATTTGCCTGAGGAGCCACCAAACTATTGTCTCCGGAGAAACCGTAGGTTTTATTTAGAATCATAATCACACCTGCAACCGTAGCAGCGGAAACAACAGCTCCCAAAAACTTCCAACTTTCCTGTTTCGCCGGAGTAGTTCCCAACCAATAACCGATTTTCAGGTCCGTTATAAATCCTCCGGCCGTGGATAAAGCGGTACAAACAACGCCTCCCATAATCAAAGCGGCCAACATTCCGGATGTTCCTTTTAATCCGACGGCAACCAGAACCACCGAAGCAAGGATTAATGTCATCAAAGTCATTCCCGACACGGGATTGGTTCCTACAATTGCAATCGCGTTAGCAGCGACCGTCGTAAATAAAAATGCAATAACGGTCACCAAAAACCATCCGACCAGTGCATAGACGATATTATTCACGACTCCGAAATAGAAAAAGGCAAGAATAAGCAAAAGAGTAACGATGCTTGCCCCGGAAATGAATTTCATGGATAAATCTCGTTGAGTACGTATCTCTTCTCCTCCGGCTGCATTTCCTTTGCTTCTTAATTCTTTTCCGGCTAAACCCACCGCACTTTTGATTACTCCCCAAGAGTTTATGATGCCGATGACTCCGGCCATGGCAATACTTCCGATTCCTATGGAACGGGCATATTCTTTGAAAATGGTTTCGGGAGACATTGAGCCGATGGAATCGGTAACAGCCGGATTCCATTGATTTAATACGTCTCCTCCCGCGATTACATTCATTAAAGGAATAACGATAAACCAAACAAGACCGGATCCGCAACAAATAATCGTTGCATATTTTAAGCCGACAATATAACCCAATCCCAATACGGCAGCACCTGAATTTACCTTCAAAACCAGTTTGAATTTTTCGGCCAAAGTTTCTCCGAACGGAAGAATTCGTGAAGAGATTACTTCGTTCCAGCAACCGAATGTGGCAACGATAAAATCGTAAAGACCTCCGATTAATCCGGCGAATAGAAGCGGTTTGGCTTGATTACCGCCTCTTTCTCCCGATATTAACACCTGTGTCGTTGCCGTTGCTTCCGGGAAAGGATATTTTCCGTGCATATCCGCTACGAAGTATTTTCTGAAAGGAATCAGGAAAAGAATGCCTAAAGCACCTCCCAAAACAGAACTCATGAATACCTGCAGAAAGTTAATCTGCATTTCGGGATATTTAGCCTGCAGAATATAAATGGCCGGCAAAGTGAAAATAGCTCCGGCCACAATCACGCCGGAACCGGAACCGATTGATTGTATAATGATGTTTTCTCCCAAGGCATTTTTCCTTTTCATGGAGCCGGACAAACCGATGGCAATGATGGCAATAGGGATGGCCGCTTCAAACACTTGTCCCACTTTTAGACCTAAATAGGCGGCGGCAGCCGAAAATAAAATGGCCATGAAGATGCCCTCCGTAACGGACCAAGGCGTAATTTCTTTCGGTTTATCAAAAGGCGACATCACCGGTTCGTATTTTTCTCCCGGTTTCAACTCTCTGTTGGCATTCTCAGGTAAACCGGATAATTTTTCGTTTTCTGTATTCATGATGGTTTATTTGTTAATAATAAGATTACTTTGAAAGCAAAAGTAAAAATAATTTTCATTTCTTTCATTCTTTTTGAGGTAAAAAGAAATATTTGCGAATAACTTCAAAATAATCTACTTTTGCAATTGCAATCAATTGTTG
Organism: Dysgonamonadaceae bacterium; assembly: GCA_031256015.1. Lineage (GTDB taxonomy): Bacteria > Bacteroidota > Bacteroidia > Bacteroidales > Azobacteroidaceae > Azobacteroides. The sequence continues at coordinate 3,980 of JAIRRK010000169.1, read as the reverse complement.
AATACGCTAAATGCTACAAAAGTATCCCTCCGTTCTATTGGAAAATGCGGTTAATGAATTTGCCAAGCTTCCCGGAATAGGGAAAAAAACAGCACTTCGTTTGGTACTTCATTCATTGAGAAGAACTCCGGAAGAAGTGGAGAATTTCGGCCGGTCGATAATTAATCTCAGAAATGAGATTAATTACTGTAAAGTTTGCCATAATATTTGCGACGACGAAGTCTGCCATATTTGCAGCGATTTTTCCCGCGACGCTTCTCTTGTTTGCATAGTGGAGAACATCAAAGAAGTAATGGCGATAGAAAATACAGGACAATTCAAAGGTTTGTATCATGTTTTGGGAGGAATTATTTCTCCGATGGATGGGGTAGGGCCGGGAGACCTTCAGATTGAAAGTCTGGTACAACGTGTTCAATCCGAAAACGTGAAGGAGGTTATTCTGGCATTAAGTACGACAATGGAAGGAGATACAACCAATTTTTACATTTACAGGAAATTATCCGGATTGGATGTGAAAATATCAATCATCGCCAGAGGAATATCGGTCGGAGACGAAATTGAATATGCCGATGAAATAACACTTGGGCGATCAATTATCAACAGAACGAATTTTAAAGACTCGTTGAAATTATAAGAATACCGATTCCGGAAAAGATTCTTTGAGTTTTGAAGAAATATAATTAAACTGATAATATGGTAATAGCAGTAGATTTTGACGGAACAATAGTAGAACACGATTATCCGAAAATAGGGAAACCCATACCCTTTGCAATAGATGTGTTAAAAAAACTGCACGAAGAACGACATACTCTGATTTTATGGACAATGCGGGAAGGTGATTTACTTCAAGAAGCGATAGACTATTGTAAAAGTAAAGGACTTGAGTTTTATGCCCATAATCAAAATTTTCAGGGAGAAGAATTGAAAGAAGGCGATTCACGTAAATTGTCCGCGGATATATTTATTGATGACAGAAATATAGGAGGATTGATAGACTGGGGAATTATTTACAAAATAATAAAATCCGGAGAAAATTCTCTGACCGGTTTTGAAGATTCAATAGCGGAATACAGTCCTCGAAGAAAAAAGAACTGGATGATTCGTCTGGGAGAAGCTTGGGACAAAGCTCAGAAAAACGGATATTAACAAACAGCTATTTGATTATGAATTTCCCCGTTAAACAAGAGATTATTCAACAAGCAATCGACGAGTTGCATATTGCCGATTTTTCCAAAGCAACCATTCGCGAAGTCGTTGCCGTTGCAACAAAAGTGGAAAAGGAAACCGGTTTGGAATTTATCCGCATGGAGATGGGAGTTCCCGGATTAGACGCGGCCAAAATAGGAGTCGATGCTCAAATCGACGCACTGAACAACGGAGTAGCCTCGATTTATCCTGTGTTGGACGGATTGCCCGCTTTGAAAAAAGAAGCTTCGCGGTTCATTAAAGCCTTCATCGATTTGGATATTTCTTCCGAAGGATGTGTACCTGTTGTCGGTTCGATGCAAGGAACGTTCATGTCCTTTTTGGTGGCCGGCCAGTGCGATGAGAAAAAAGATACCATCCTTTTTATCGACCCCGGGTTTCCCGTGCAGAAACAACAAGCCGTCGTTCTCGGATATAAATACGAATCGTTTGACGTCTATAATTACAGAGGAGATAAGCTGAAAGAAAAACTGGAATCGTACTTGGCCGAAGGCAATATATCGTGCATCATCTATTCCAATCCGAACAATCCGGCTTGGTTTTGCCTGAATGAACATGAATTGCAAACCATTGGACAGTTAGCCAATCGATACGATACAATCATCATCGAGGATTTGGCTTATTTTGCAATGGATTTCCGACGGGATTTAAGTACGCCCTTTCAAGCTCCTTTTCAAGTCAGCGTAGGAAAATACACCGATAATTACCTGCTGCTTATTTCGGGTTCCAAAGCTTTCAGTTATGCCGGCGAACGCATCGCCATCGCTGCCATGTCGGACAAATTATACCATCGACATTATCCCGGGTTGACTCAACGCTACGGCAGCGGAACTTTCGGCAGCGTTTTTATTCATCGGGTTTTTTACGGTATTACCGCCGGAGCTCCTCATGCCGCTCAATATGCTTTGGCGACCATGCTGAAAGCCGCCTCCGACGGAAAATTCGACTTTCTGAACGATGTGAAAGTTTACGGGGCGAGAGCTTGTAAGTTGAAGGAAATATTTCTTAATCACGGCTTTCGAATAGTATATGAATACGATTTGGACGAGAAAATAGCCGACGGATTCTATTTTACGGTCGTTTATCCGGGTATGACAGGCGGAGAACTGATGGCTGCTTTGGTTCCTTACGGCATTACGGCTATTTCGTTGGATACGACAGGCAGTAAACAACAAGGTCTGAGGGCTTGTACTTCGTTTATCAAAAATCATCAATACGATTTGTTGAATCAACGCTTAACGGCTTTCAACCGAACTTACCCGATTTAAGTGACGTATATATGAAAATAGAACAATTTGAGTTTAATCCGGTTGCGGTAAATACCTATTTGCTCTACGACGAAACCGGTGAAGCCGCCCTAATCGATTGCGGTATTTCGAATAAAAGAGAATTTGACATGCTGGAATCTTCTCTTCGGACGAATCGCTTGACGTTGAAGATTCTTTTGAATACGCACCTCCATTTCGACCACGCATCGGGAAACGGGTTTATCTACGAAAAATACGGAGTAAAGCCTCAATACGATAAAAGAGAAGATGAAATGCCCTCTTTAAGAACTCAAATAGCTTCGTTCGGATTAAAACTGCAATACGAGTCCGTTCAAGGCGAACATTTTATAGAGGAGGAGGAACTGATTTGCTTCGGGAATACAACTCTGAAAGCTTTGTCCACGCCCGGCCACTCTCCCGGAAGTTTGTCGTTCTATTCGGAGAAAGATAATTGTGTTTTTACGGGAGATGCCCTTTTCCGCGGAAGTATCGGACGAACCGACCTTTGGAAAGGAGATTATGCTGCATTGATTCGTTCCGTTAAAACAAAGTTATTGAGTCTGCCCGACGAAACAATCGTTTATCCGGGGCACGGGCCTTCCACCTCCGTTAAACGGGAAAAACAATACAATCCTTATATAAATCATTAAAAAATTATTCTATGAAACAAGATGAATTTGTCTGTCGTCATTTGGGAGTCAATGAAAATGAGGTTGACCTTATGCTTTCCAAAATCGGAGTCTCCGACTTGGACCAACTTATCGAAGAAACTTTTCCGTCGGATATTCTGCTGAAAAACGATTTGGACCTGCCGGAAGCAATGACCGAACGGGAATATGCCGAACACATCGCGGAAGTCGCTTCGAAAAACGAAATATTCACTTCCTACATCGGAATGGGTTGGTACGATACCTGTACTCCGGCCGCTATTTTGAGAAACGTATTCGAAAATCCGTGTTGGTACACATCCTACACGCCTTATCAAGCCGAAATCTCGCAGGGACGTTTGGAAGCTCTCTTGAATTTCCAAACACTTATCAGCGATTTAACCGGTCTTCCTCTTTCGAATTGCTCTTTGTTGGATGAAGCCACCGCCGCCGCCGAAGCTGCCAACATGTTATTTCATTCCCGCAGTAAGGAGCAGATAAACAACGAAGCCGATGTACTGTTCGTGGACGAGAAAGTTTTCAAGTCAACGATGGCGGTGTTGAAAACAAGAACTCAACCTCAGGGAATCCGTTTGCTGACGGGTGATTATAAAACATACGAATTTACGGGAAAAGAGTTCTGCGCCGTTCTTCAATATCCTAATTCCGACGGCTCCATCGAAGATTACGATGCTTTCGTGAAAAAGGCTAACGCAATCGGGGTGAAGGTAGCTGTTGCTGCCGACCTGTTGAGCCTGTGTCTTCTGACTCCTCCGGGAGAGTGGGGGGCGGATGTCGTTTTCGGGTCTTCTCAACGATTCGGAATACCGATGTATTACGGAGGGCCTTCCGCCGGATT
>JAIRRK010000159.1 GCA_031256015.1 Dysgonamonadaceae bacterium | reverse complement strand
AGTTATAATAGCCGTATTTATCATTTATCAGTTCATCACGGCCGACCTTCAAACTTTCATTTATTTTCAATTCTGATTCATCGTACCGTAAATATACGATAACCGGTACGGATTCGCCCAGACTGTCTTATGTGCCGCGGAGGCACACGCCCACCCGGGTCCATCACGTATGTACATCCGGGTCCATCACGTATGTACATCCGGGCCCATCACGTATGTACATCCGGGCCCATCGCGTATGTACATCCGGGTCCATCGCGTATGTACATCCGGGTCTGAGTGACATGTACATGTAAGACCGAATGACATGTGCATGTAAGACCGAATGACATGTACATGTAAGACCGAATGACATGTACATGTGAGACCGAAGCAGATGTGCCTCTGCGCCTGAAGCAGATGTGCATCTGCACCCGAAGCAGATGTGCATCTGCACCCGAAGAAGATGTACATCTGCACCCGAAGCAGATGTACATACACCACCGCCGTGTATGTACATACACCGCCGCCGTGTATGCACATACACCGCCGACCCGGACGAGCGTCTGAGTGTTCGGTGTATCGCTAAGTAAGTCAATATCAATAAGATTGTTTATAGAGGGGTGTCTTGGCGTCGGTGATAAAAAAACCGGCCCCGATGTTTACCGGGACCGGTTTAAGAAAGTGTAATTAATGTTTCACAATCAATTTACCGGCAGCTGTTAGTTCGCCGTCGATTGTTCGTACCGAAACAACGTATATTCCGGGCGAAAACGAACGAGTGTTTATTTGTCCGGTATCCGACAGTTCGATGATTCGTCCCTGCATGTCCTTTACTTCGACGGTGAAAGGAGCATCGGAAGGCACCTTGACGGTTACGATTCCGCCCCGGCTCACCGGATTGGGGAAAACGGTTAACGGCTTGCTTGCAGGATGATTTGTTTCGTTTAATCCCGTCGGATCGACCGAAGCTCGTCGTCCTATCCGGAAATCGGAAACCTGTACGGTGCTTCCTCCGGAAGTATCCCACCGGGTAATTTCCACTTTCACGTATCGGTATCTTTCCGTATCGGGGAGTTCTATTTCCACCTCCGAAGTCCTTGAATCGGTAGGAATTACCACGTCTGCCAAGATTAACTCGAACTCGTCGCTTTCGTTATTCTTACCGTAAAACGACAGCCTTTCGGCTCGAAGCAAGGCATTCGTATTGTTTGCCGTTCGATGTCGATAAACAAAGCAATCGATGTCGTAAACCTTTTTCATGTCGATAGTGAAAGAAGGAATATAATCGGCCGGAGCAATTATTCCGCCGTAACTTCTTCCCGGTTTCACGAACAGGAACGAGCTTCCCGTTATATCTTCGTCGATAATATAACCGGGATTTGTTCCGCCCACCTCACTGTCCGAAGCCCCTTCGAGCGAGGTAACGATGGTCCAATCTGTTCTGTTGTACATTTCTTGGAAGAAAGGACTGTCCCGGTTAATCGTAAACTCCATTGATTTTCCGAGATGCTGCGATTCCGAAACAGTATATTCAATCTTTTTGATGCCGTTCAAACTCGGCGTTCCTATACCCAAAGTAACAGGCCCGTTTTTCTTTTGAGGGTCTGCAACATGAACAATCAGTTCGTCTTTATCGGCATCTTTAATCAGCACAACGCATCCGTCGTCAGCCCGAACCGTCAATTTGTCGTTATGAAACACTCCGGCCCTGAAAAAGGCGAATCCGTACAGGTTTAATTCTTTATGATAAACGGCCTGCAACGAGCCGGTGTTCGCCAAAATTTCGATAGAGGAAGCCGTGTATGTTCGGGCCTCATCCTCCGACATATCGGGCACGATAATATAAGCATAAGTCTCGTTGACAGGTTTCACTCCGTGGTCGAACCAAAGCGAGAAGACGTCCTGAGTGATAGGAGTCTCCGACCCGCTGTTGTTTACGTCTTTCCAGCTTCCCGTTCGGCTTTCGTTCGATACCGTGATGTTGCCTTTCTTCGGGAAGAAATAAGCCACTTTATCGTTTAACACCCAATCGACATCGGTGTAATTCTTGGTTCCCGGCCCTTGAGTCGATGAACTTCCGTTTGCGGAAACGATTACGTTTCCGACTTTCCGACACTGATTGACGGTTGTGAACAGATTAACGTCATGTCCGGAGCGAATACCGGCTCCCAAGCAGACGATTTCTCTTTCGAATAAGAACCACGACTTTTTGGCTTCAAAGTCCAACGCCGCCAGCCTCGCTTTTTGCGGATTCGGCGTTCCCGCGTAACCAATATCGTCGTTGTATTCATAAAGAGCCTGATTGTTTATCATGTGGAAAGCAGTAACTCCGTACAATCCGTCTGTTACGCCGCCTGCGTAGTTCGAACGTCCGTTGAATATATAAGAATCGGCCCTGACCATTGTTTCCAAATCGGGGACGGTTGTTCCCGGTATTTTCTTCCAATCCCACAGAGGGATAATCGGGCCGTATTCCTCTCCGTCAACGGTGATGCAAGTCCCTCCGTCCGAGAGGAAGAATCCGCTTTTGTTTTCATAAATATCATATTCGCTCCGCGCCATTCGGGAAGAAGCCATCCGGACGTCGAATGTATATTCGGGACGTTGATGCAAGGTATATTCTCCGCGATAGTAATGAACTTGCGAAGGCGTTAATCCGTACGACGCGTCTGCTTCTTTATTGATTCGCCTGATAGCATTTTCGTATTCCGAGGCATTGTCGGAATCTATTTCCTTTAATAAGTTAAAGACTGTCCGGTCCGACAGGCGAGCCGTGTTATCGGTTCGGGTGATTCCTCGTCCCAACACATTGTAATTCATTCGTTGTCCGCGAATAACATTCAGATAAGTGTTTCGCACGAATTGCGAAATGACATTCAACTTTTCTCCCGATAAAGCGTACGGTGTTCCTGCCAGGTAAGAGGCTTGTCGGACCACCAATTGCATCAGTTCGGTTCCGTATCCTCCGATATAGAGTTGGGCTCCGTGCTGACGGAACGACCAGTCGTGTTGGATTCCCTCTCCCGTAGTTTGAGTTACGATAAGAAATGCCTGTTCGACGGCAAATTCCAAGTCTTCTTTATTTCTTGTCAGGCAACTTCTGTAAAGCCAGTGCATGGCGATATCGCATTTATTTGCTCCGGCGGTAGTTGCATCGTTGGGAGTATCGGGCCGGCCCAACGAGGAACGCCATTTGCTTGTCAGTTTCTCGAAGAAAGCCGTTTCCGTTATCTTCTCTTTACCCGGATAGAGAGCAACCAAAGTTAGTCCGAGTTCGCGAGGATGCCCGATTCGATTGAACCACCAATTGGAAGAACTCGGCCATCGGAGGTACCAATACTCCAAACCCTTCACTATTTTATCATACAGCGATTCGTCTTCGAAATAGTTATTTCCCGGTTCGGTATAAGCGAAAGACATTTCTTTCAGTCGGTAAAGATGTTCCAAAGGTTTCCAGTCCGAGCGCGATTGGTCGGCATAATCCACATCCGAGAAAGCACCGGTTGTTTCGTTGTATGTTCCCAGGAAGGCCGCGACATCTGTTTCCAATTCATCTCTCGTGTAAGTAAATTTATCTGCTCTTATCCGGCTCAGGACGGTTTCGGCTACGGTTAAATCAAGCGGTTCGGGCTTAGGTTCTTCCGGCTCCGCCTCGGAAGATAAAATCAACCGTGGAATGTACTCATCATCCGTTTGATTTTCTTTGGAGTAAAAAACAACATCGCCTTTAGAGTCGTGAGCCGAGCCGTCGATACAAATGCTTAAGATTCCGTTCTCTGCAATCGCCTCTTTCACCGCGTTTGTCAGATTAATACGGACATTCGCGTTGGCAGCGGTGACCGTCGGTACCTGAATGATTTCATCGTTCAGTTCACTATAAGTCGGTTTATTGTTGAATGTGATGGTGTTTTCGGACCACGAATCATTATTTACGGAATAAACAATCCATTTAATATTCGGAACCCCCGTATTGGCTCCGATGATGTAGAGCGATAATCCCGCATATCCTATTTCATCGGCCGTTATATGGTTGGGAATGATGAACTTCAAGTACGACAATCTTCGCGTTCCGGCATTATTATCTCTCTTTACAATCAGTCGCTCCTCGCTTCCGTAGTTGGTATTTGCCGTTCCTCCTGCCTGAACGAAAGCATCTTCCGAAACATTGATAACAGCGATGTCTCCTTCTGCGGAGAACAAGGACGTGCCTGCCGAAAGGCTGAACAGCACGAGTAAAACAAGTGTAAGTTTATTTTTCATAATCGTGTTTAATTGGAAATTAAAATCTGTACAAATGAATGATTAATCGGTTAATTTTCTTTACTGCATTAGTTTGTCTTTTTACTCTAACTGTTCGAAGTTTTAATCAACGAACAAACAGCAATTCTCGGTACTTCGGCAACGTCCATAATTCGTCATCGATAATCATTTCCAGCTCATCTACCTGATAACGGATTTCGGCGAAATACGGGAGCACTTTGTCGTGATACTCGATTGCTTTGGCTCTTTCGTTTTCTATTTTATTGGCTACTTTACGGGCCTCAATCATTTCGTCAACTTTCGTTTTCATGATGGAAATTCGCTCCGAGATTTCTTCGATAATGCTTGTATTATGAACCGAGAGTTTCGTTGCTTTCTCCTGTCCGCAAACCTGAAACATCTTGTACACATTATCCAGCAACGCCGATTGATATTTTGTGGCAACCGGAATGATGTGATTCATGGTTAAATCGCCCAGGACGCGAGCCTCGATTTGTATTTTCTTCGTATAAGTTTCCCACTTCACTTCGTTCCGCGCATGGAGTTCGCGTTCGCTCAAGACGCCGACGCTTTCGAACATGTTAATCGTTTCGGGTTTGGTGTACGCATCGTAAATGACCGGAACACTTGTTTCGCAATCCAATCCTCGTTGAGCGGCTTCTTTTTTCCACTCATCGCCGTAGCCGTTTCCGTCGAAACGGATGGCTTTCGATTCTTTGATATATTCTTTCAGGACAGCGAAAATAGCCTTATCTTTCGATGCTCCCGCTGCCATTTTTGAATCAACCGTATGTTTGAATTCTTTCAGTTGAGCCGCCAAGATGGAGTTCAATGCAATCAGCGATGTAGCACAATTAGCCGACGAGCCTACGGCACGAAACTCGAAACGATTCCCGGTGAATGCGAACGGCGATGTTCTGTTCCTGTCGGTGTTATCCAAAAGGACTTCCGGGATGGTTGCGATACCCAATCTCATTCCTTTTTTGGCATCCATCACGATTGCCTCTTCGCTGGTACTGCTTTCGAGTTTATCGAGAACGGAGGAAATCTGTGTTCCCAAGAAAATGGAGATGATGGCCGGCGGAGCTTCGTTTGCTCCCAAGCGATGCGCATTGGGGGCAGTCATTATAGCAGCCTTCAGCAAGGCGTTGTTTTTATAAACCGCCGACAGTACATTGACTACAAAAGTGATGAATTGCAGGTTCTCTTCCGCTGTTTTACCGGGAGTCAAAAGGCCGACGCCGGTGTCGGTTCCCAACGACCAATTGTTATGCTTTCCCGAGCCGTTTACACCGGCAAAAGGTTTTTCGTGCAGCAGCAAACGAAATCCGTGACGGCGGGCTATCTTTTTCATCAACGACATCATCAGTAGATTCTGATCGACCGACAGATTCATTTCTCCGTATATCGGGGCCAATTCGAACTGATTGGGAGCTACTTCGTTGTGACGGGTTTTTAAGGGTATTCCGTATTTATATCCCTCAAATTCGACGTCTTTCATATACGCTTGAACCCGGGTAGGGATAGACCCGAAATAATGGTCTTCCAATTGTTGGTTTTTAGCCGATTCATGTCCCATTAAAGTACGGCCGGTCAACATCAAATCGGGACGAGTTGCATACAGACCTTCATCCACCAGAAAATATTCCTGTTCCCAACCGAGGAAAGCATAAACCTTTTTCACCGAAGGGTCGAAATACCGACAAACATCGGTGGCTGCTTTGTCTAAAGCGTTTAACGATTTCAACAAAGGAGTTTTATAATCCAAAGCTTCACCTGTGTAAGAAATGAAAACCGTCGGGATACAAAGCGTATCATCCACGATAAAAGCCGGCGACGAAGGGTCCCAAGCCGTATATCCGCGAGCTTCGAAAGTATTGCGAATGCCTCCGCTGGGAAAGGAAGATGCATCCGGTTCTTGTTGAGCCAGTAACTTCCCCGAAAACTCTTCGATAACGCAAGTGCCCGGAGCACCGGAATACTCGATAAAAGAATCGTGCTTTTCGGCGGTTCCTCCCGTCAGAGGTTGAAACCAGTGAGTATAATGAGTCGCGCCTTTTTCGATCGCCCACATTTTCATGCCGGCTGCCACGTGGCTTGCCAAATCGCGATTTAATGTTTCTCCCTTGTCAATCACTCCCAACAATGCTTTCAAGGTTTCTTTTGAAAGATACTTTGTCATCTGCTCTTTGCCGAAAACATATTTTCCATAATACTCGGATGTAATTTGAGCGGGCGTTTGGGAAGGAACGGCTTTTTTCTTAAAAGCTTCTTCAACTGCTTTGAATCTTAAATTAGACATATTTTGCGAAGATAATTTGATTTTATTCATTGAGTTTATTTAGAGGATGCAAATATAGATATTATCCTTTCATGAAACAACTCGCCTTCCATGTTTTGTTTGAATTTATTTTTCTCTCTTCAAAGAGGTTTCCGACAATTATTATACCTTTGCAGTTTAAAATAGAAATAAAACATGGAAAAAACTTGGCTGTTGGCTTTATTCAGTGCCGGAATCGTAAGCTTAATGTCTTTCATCGGGATTTTCCTTTTCTCTCTCAGGCAGGAAAAACTTCGGAGGATATTGGTTTTATTGGTTTGTTTTGCTGTTGGAGCCTTATTGGGTAACACTTTTTTTCACTTACTCCCCGAATCGTATTCTCATATCGAGCCGAACCATGCGGCATGGCTTTGCATTTCGGGCTTTCTGATTTTTTTCATCTTGGAGCAGTTTCTCCATTTACATCCGAATAAAAAAGACGTAAAAAACTTCGGCTATTTAAGTCTGTATGCTGATGCTTTGCATAATTTCACCGACGGTATTCTCATTGCCATAGCTTGGATGACTTCCTCCGAATTAGGTATCGCAACGACCCTTGTTATCATACTTCACGAGATTCCTCAGGAGATAGGCGATTTCGGTGTTTTGCTTCAAGCCGGATTTTCACGAAAGAAAGCATTGATGTTCAACTTTTATTCGGCCTGCACCGCCATTTTGGGAACCGTACTCACTCTTTGGCTCGGAGAAGTGATTAATCGCTTTTCCGTTTATATTTTACCTTTCGCCGCCGGCGGATTCATTTATCTGGCAACAACATCGCTCCTTCCGGAAGTATTACGGGAAAGCAATAAACGAAACCATTGGATTTGTCTCTTATTTATTCTGTCGGGTGTGTTTGTTATGTATTATTTCAGTGCAGCGGGCGGGCATACGCATAATCACTGAGTTCTATTCGGCGAATCAATCTTTTTTTCATCATGTTATATAAAACAAGAGGCATTGTATTACAAATCGTCAACTATAGCGATGCTTATTCGATTATTCATATTTATACCGAAGAATTTGGCCCTGTTTCGTATCTGACGGCCCGATTGAAAGGGAAGAAAACGCACATCCCCAAATCGATATTTTACCCCCTGTCCGTTCTTGATTTGGAAGTCGATCACCGACATCGACGAGAAATTCAACGCTTGAAAGAAGCCAAACAACATGTTTTCCCCGATTCGTTATTAACCAATCCGATTAAAAGTACAATCAGTTTATTTCTTGCCGAATTTATAGGCAAAGTAATCAAAGAGGCACAGGCGAATAAAATACTGTTCGATTATATTTTCCAATCCTTATTAATACTTGATTTAACGGAAAAAGAGTACGCCAATTTTCATTTGGTATTTATGATTCGTTTAAGTCGGTTTTTGGGATTTCATCCCGATGCGGGAAACTATCGGCAAGGAATGTTTTTTGATATGCAGGAAGGAACATTTGTTTCCTGCAAGCCGAATCACATTCATTTCCTGAATTCCGATGAGAGCAAACTGTTCTTCAATTTGTTAAGGATGAATTATGAGAATATGTCGAAGTTCAAGTTTTCCCGGCACGAGCGGAAAGCAATCATTTACCGCATACTTGAGTACTATCGTTTACATTTATCCACCATTCCGGATTTGAAATCATTGGAAATCCTGCACGAGGTGTTTGGCTAATTCCGATTAAAGTCTTACTTTTGTGAGCGAAAAAGATATTCCGACATCTCATTTCCCGCCCTTGTAGTTCAACGGATAGAATAGAAGTTTCCTAAACTTTAGATAGCAGTTCGATTCTGCTCGAGGGTACAAAAACACATCATTATTATGGTGTGTTTTTTGTGATAGATTACTCTGCTTTGCTTCTTCTTCTTTTCGCTTGCAGGAGCGACAATCCGTTGTAGAGACGGAGCGCGCTCCGTCTCTACCTGCAAATGCGAAGAGAAAAACGGTTTTCAGGTACCGCTGCGCGTAGCGCAGACATCTTCTTAGCTGTGGGCGAGGCGAAGCCGTAGCCCACGGATGCTTGTTGCCCCTCGTATTTACACAGCGTAGCTGTGTCATCTTGTTTCTTTCCGGAAAACATTGTCTTTTTTGATACCTGATGTGCCACAGCTACGCTGTGGGCGGGGTGGGGGGATGGCCTCGCTTTCCGTGGGCTGCGCTTCGCTTGACTCTCCTCGCATGATGGCTACCACTCTCCTCGCAGGGTGACTACCACTCTCCTCGCAGGGTGACTACCACTCTCCTCGCATGATGGCTACCACTCCCCTCGCAGGATGACTGCAACTCTCCTTGCCCATAAGCCCTATTTCTACTCTTTCAGGTAATGAAAGAGTCATTCTTTCTA
>JAIRRK010000146.1 GCA_031256015.1 Dysgonamonadaceae bacterium | reverse complement strand
AATTTCTTTCTGTTTAGATTGACCAATATTTATGCTTAAACACATGATTTTGCTGGTGAGCCTCAAACGTTCCGTAATTCGTTCCGCGACAAATAAAAAGCCCCTGAAACCTGCTGATTTACAAGGGCTTAATTTTTTGCTCTGTACCCGGAGCCGGGATCGAACCGGCATGTCATTGCTGACACTGGTGTTTGAGACCAGCGCGTCTACCAATTCCGCCATCCGGGCTTACGCGCTGCAAAAGTACGTTATTTTTTGGAAATGACAAATAAATTCGGTGTATTTTTCCTACTTTTGTTCCGGATCTTCATATTTTACAATTGAACAGGATGAAACAACAGATTATTCGTGCAAATAATATCAATAAAGATTTGTCTGCTTTTCTGAAAAGTTTGAATTATAATGGACTGTTTGTCCTCTGTGACGAAATCACTTACACGAATTGTTTTCATAAAATTCAAACGATACCGGAAATAAAAACAGCAAAGAAATGCATTATTCTTGCCGGTGATGAGAATAAAAAAATCGAATCGTTAAGTAAGGTATGGCAATTTCTTTCCGAAAATAGGGCCAATCGGAAATCTGTCATGATTAATCTCGGAGGGGGAATGTTGACCGATTTGGGAGGTTTTGCCGCTTCGACTTTCAAAAGAGGAATTCGGTTTATCAATATTCCTACCACTTTATTGGGAGCTGTTGATGCTGCCGTCGGAGGAAAAACCGGAATCAATTTCAATGGATTGAAAAACGAAATCGGAACTTTCGCCCCGGCAATGGCCGTTTTCATTTATTCGGAATTTTTCGAAACATTGGATACTTCAAATCTGCTATCGGGTTATGCCGAAATGATTAAACATTCTTTACTGAACTCTTCTCCGAATTTGAATGCTGTTTTGTCTTTCGATTTGGAAAATATCGATTATAAACAACTGAACCGGTTGCTATTCGAATCAGTACTGATAAAGGAACAAATAGTAAAAGAAGATCCGACAGAACAAGGAATCAGGAAAGCGTTAAATTTAGGACATACTTTCGGTCATGCTTTCGAAAGTTTTTCTTACGAACTGAATAAACCTATTTTACATGGCTATGCGGTCGCTTGGGGAATGATTTGCGAACTTTATCTTTCTTTTATTAAACTGAACTTTGACAAAAACGATTTAATAAAAGTAACACGTTTCATAAAAGGAAATTACGGTAAATTTCCTTTGGAATGTGAGCAATATTCCCGTTTATATGAACTGATGCAACACGACAAAAAGAACGAATCGGAAGAAATTAATTTCACTTTATTGAAATCGGTCGGAGATATTGTCATTAACCAAACTGCCTCGAAACAGGAAATTGAAGAAGCTCTGGATTTTTACAGGGAATATTGACGGAAACATTTATCAAGTATCCTCCGAAAAATTCTGTTGCAGTACATCTCTGTAGGCATTGAATATTTTCGATTTGGAAATGAAACCTAAATAATGTCCGGCGTCGTCAACTACCGGCAGATTCCATGCTTTTGTATCTTCAAATAACTGCATTACTTTATCCATCGACATGGAAACATTGATTTTTCCGGGAGGAGAAATCATAAATTTCTTCACTTCAAATCGATTATATAACTCCGGACGAAACATGATATTTCTAATATTATCCAAGAGAACAACTCCCCGCAAAACATTATTTCCGTCGATTACCGGGAAAACATTTCGTCGCGATTGGGCAATCACTTTAACCATATCTCCCAAACTCATGTCGGTAGTTACGGTGAGAAAATCGTTTTCTATTACGGTTTCACAATTAAGCAAAGTCAATACGGCTTTGTCTTTGTCGTGAGTTAATAATTCGCCTTTTTTAGCCAATCGGATGGAATAAATACTGTGTTTCTCAAATAACAAAATAGTGAAATACGCGCTGATTGCCACAATCATCAGCGGCAAAAACAAATCGAACCCGCCGGTTAATTCGGCAATAAGGAAGACCGCCGTAAGAGGAGAGTGCATAATTGCAGCCATTGTACCGGCCATTCCCATCAAAGCGAAGTTTTCTTCCGGAAGATAATCAACCGACAAAAAATGAAATGATGCGGCAGCTTCGCTGAAATGATTAAAAGTGAAGGCGAATGCAAATCCGATAATAGAGCCTAAGAATAGAGAAGGAGCGAAAATTCCTCCGCATCCTCCGCCTCCGTTTGTGGCACTGGATGCAAAAACTTTTAGAAATATGATGAATATCAGAAAGATAAAAACCGTTCCGAAAGAATTTTGGTAATCATAGAACAAACTTCGGTCGAGTATGCCTTCGCAGCTTCCTTTGAGTAATGTTTCTATGGTATCATAGCCTTCTCCGTAAAAAGGAGGAAATAAAAAAATCAGAACACTCAATATGACGGCTCCTAAGAAGAATTTTTTCCAAAAAGTTTTCAGACTGCCGAAAATGCCTTCGATCCAACTCATCGCACGGGTAAAAAACAACGCAATTAAACCGCAAACAACACCCAAGATAACGACATACGGAATCCTTTCAATAATAAATTCTTGAGTTTGAGTGAATTTAAACATGGCTTCTTGTCCGGAATAAATGTATGACACAGTAGCTGCCG
Organism: Dysgonamonadaceae bacterium; assembly: GCA_031256015.1. Lineage (GTDB taxonomy): Bacteria > Bacteroidota > Bacteroidia > Bacteroidales > Azobacteroidaceae > Azobacteroides. The sequence continues at coordinate 2,550 of JAIRRK010000146.1, read as the reverse complement.
TGACCGATGAAATCAACAAGGGAAGGACAGAGGCTGTCGTCAGATCAAGCATTAGAACTTCAATCGTAAAAAGTAATCCGGCAATCGGAGCTTTGAATATTCCGGCAATGGCTCCGGCGGCACCGCAACCGACCAAAAGCATCAATGTTTTTTGTTCCATCTTGAATAATCGTCCCAGATTTGATCCGATAGCAGAACCGGTCAGAACAATAGGAGCTTCCGCTCCAACCGATCCTCCCAGTCCGATGGTAATGGAACTGGCAACCAATGAAGACCATGTATTGTGAGGTTTGATTCGGCTTTTCCGCTGAGAAATGGCATAAAGAATCTTGGTAACGCCGTGTCCTATATCGTCTTTCACTATGTATTTCACAAATAAACCGGCAATCAAAATACCGGCAATCGGGTATACTAAATACAGCCAATTGGCTTCCGTTTCATCCATTCGTTCTGTGATAAAATGCTGGATAAAGTGGATGGCTCCTTTCAAAAGAGCAGCTGCAGAAGCCGTTAATATCCCGATTACAAGGCTTAATATAAGAATGAAATGTTTCTCTTTAATAAATTTTTCCCGCCATTCCAATACATGGTCAAACCAAGTTTTTACTTCCATAAAACATTGTGTATGCTAAAATTAAATACCTTTCCCGGTGACTATAGTTCTTATTGTATAAATTAAAATTTTCACATCCAATGCCAACGACATATTTTCGTAGTATAGAATATCGTATTGCATTCTTTCTATCATTTCTTTCAAATTGGAAGCATAACCGTATTTTACCATTCCCCACGAAGTAATTCCGGGACGAACATTGTGAAGCAGGTAATAATAAGGAGCTTCTTTAATGATGCTATCAATATAATATTTTCTTTCCGGACGAGGTCCGACCAAAGCCATATCTCCTTTTAAGACATTCCAAAACTGAGGAAGTTCATCCAATCGATATTTTCTCATTTTTCGTCCGTAGGGAGTAATTCTTTCATCGTTTACCGTAGATAATTGAGGGCCGTCTTTTTCCGCATCAAATTTCATTGTCCGAAATTTGTATATGATAAAAGGTTTCCCTCTGAAGCCGATTCTTTCCTGTTTAAGAAATATCGGACCGGGAGAATCTAATTTGACCCGAATCATTAAGTACAAATAAACGGGGGACAAAAATAATAAAACAAATACAGAAATAATCTTATCTATCGAAAATTTTATGTTTTTCTCGGCTTCCGAAAAATTGTTGCTCGTAATATCTATTAACGGAAATCCGGCGATTGTCTTCATTTTCAAATTTCCCGTAAGTAATTTGGAAAAAGCCAACGGTAATTTAACCGGCAGTTTATATTGATATAGAGAATACAACAGTTTCATCAGCGAATCGTTATCTTCCGCTTCAGTAGCGATAATAAGTTCCTCTGTCTGATTTTGTTGTATGATAGCGTTTAAATCGTCAATGTTTCCTATTGTATCCAAATGGATGTTGCTTGAGTTAGGTAATACGGAATCGACATTGATGAATCCCTGTATGGTATATCCCAGAGAAAAGGAAGATTTTTCGAGTTCTTTTTTGATGGTTGAAGCTCTTGCTCCGTTTCCCAAAATCAAGGCTTTAATGGTCCACTCCCGTTTTTGAGCTTTCCGAGCCGTTTGAGAAGTGATGATAATCCGGCCGATATAGGTAAGAGTAAAAGAGAAAAAGAATAAACATGAAAATTGTTCGTAATAAATAAGGAAAGAATGAGGTAAATTTTTCAGTAAAAGGGTAAAGAATATAACAATCGTACCGATAATTGCAATCTGAAGAGTCGTCAAGAACTCTTGTAATCGCGATTTTTCCAAAGGCTTATTATAATATCCCGAATAATAATGAAGTACAAGCCATATAAAAGGAATAACAACCTGTCCCTTCACCACTTGTTCGTATTTCATGAAATCCCGTAGAAGAGAAAATCCTTCGTATTGAGCAATTAAATAATATCTGACAACGTTGAAAGCAAACCAAGCCGAAGAAGCCGTTAAAAGGTCGGAAACAATGTATTTTATTAATTGCGTTCGTTTTTCCATTATGGGCGGATAATTGTTACGACACCGTTCTTATTCAACTTGATAATACTTGAAGCCTTATTTTTCGTATTTTCTTCCTGTCTGTAATTGACAACATAATCGACCGAATCGATGATTTCTTTTTGTATTTCCGAAAAAGATGCCGGAGACGGCGCATTGCTTATATTCGCGGAAGTAGCAACGACAGGTCTTCTCAAGCATTTGCAAAGCGAATTGGAAAAATTTTCGCGAGTGATTCTGATTCCGATGGTTCCATCCGGAGCAATTAAATTCGACGCCATGTTTTTCGCTCCCGAATAGATGATTGTCAGAGGTTTTTCCGACACTTCAATCAAATCGGCCGCTATTTCCGGAACATCCTCAACATAATATTCCAAGTAATCAATCGAATCGATTAGAACCAACATTGCTTTTCGGTCGTCTCTTTGTTTGATGGAGTACAACTTTTTCACCGCATCCTGATTGGTGGCATCGCATCCTAATCCCCAAATGGTATC
>JAIRRK010000118.1 GCA_031256015.1 Dysgonamonadaceae bacterium | reverse complement strand
TCTTATACTATTGAAAATATAGTAGATCATTATAAATAAATAATTTATTAGTTTAGCATAATACAAACTAATTTAGATGATATACTTAGCAATAATTAACCATATAAAAATATAAAATTATGACTCATTACAGAACAAAAATAGGTATAGGTCTTTGCCTTATAACTTTTTTTTCATGCACAAATAAAGAAAAAATACAATATTTATAATACTTCCCTAAAGAAGAAATTATAGAGTTAAAAAGTAAAAACTTAAATACTGAATTTGCATTTTCTGCTCTACCTAACAGTATGCTCCTTTGGGACTCTTTATTAATCGTTACCGACAGCTATACACAAGATAAGTTTATTCACATCTTTCATAAAGAAAATGGGAATTTAATTAAAAGTATTGGAGCGAGAGGACAAGGTCCAGGTGAATTAACTCATCCAATCTCCACAAGCATAAATAAAAATACAAAAGAATTAATTGTTTATTCTTTTAATTCGAACAAAATAATAAAATATAGTTTAGATAACATTACAGATAATAAGGTTAATTACAAAGAATCTAAAATAAACAATAAAAATGGTTTATATATAGCTGATGTTATTTTTTCGGAAAATGGCGATTATGTAAGAGGTATTGACGAAAGAATGAGATTCGGATTAATAGAAAACGGCAATCTTAATGTTCTGTACAACAATTTCCCAAAGGTACTTAATAAAAATAAAATCGAAGAAGATAGAGCTGTTATGAATTACAGTTCAATGTGGAGAATTTCTCCGGATGGTAAGAAATTAGTACAAGCAACATATATAGGAGGAATAATAGAGATATTTTATATACATGGTGATCATATTCATCAGGAAAACATTTATCATTATTTTTATCCTAAATATAGAATTGTAGAAGGAGCAACTCCGCTTGGAATTTCGTGGATAGCAGAAACCGTTTTCGGATTTCAACATCTTTGGACTACAAATAATTCAATATACATTCTTGTTAATGGAGGAAAAGCTTCTGAAAACTCATTCTTTCCTCAAGATATTGCAGTCCTTGATTGGAGTGGAGAAGGAGGAATTAAGTTTCATTTAGATAATAGTATTAATATTTTCGCCGTAGATGAAGATATGAGAATAATTTATGCTATAACATACCCTAAAGAAGGAGATGAAGATACAAAACTCGTTTATTATGAATTTTAATCGACTTTATAATATTTGTAGTCTCATATTTTGATTTTATTCCGCCTAATTATGCATATATATTTTAGCTCACTACTGACCGACTAAAATGTCAAATTGTTCAATAACGCTTTGTTTTTTAGCAATATATGATACAATTCAAAACACAGGGGTCGTTTTTTCGAGTATGCCGGAGAATTGCATATTTGTTGTCAAATTTGTTTATGATCGCAAATATGAGATTGTAGAGCATTAAAGTCAGAAAAATGAATACATGTAAAATGTCTCATACACACAAGATAAATCACATAAATTTTAGTCGGTCAGTAGTGATTTTAGATATTAGAAAAATTACTATAAATGAAGAATGGAATTGAAAAAATAAACATATTTCGGAATCATGTCCTCAAAAGTTCATCTATCCAAGTACCCTTCCTGGCTAAAAAACTGTCTGTACTGGTTCTTTATCGTTTTGGCAGGCATCGCCCTACACCATCGAGTTCTCCGGAGAAGACCGCGGACGGACGGTGTATATCGCCCTGCGCTGGGAAAATACCCGGGTAAAAAAGGCCCTTGGAGCGAAATTATCGGTGCCATCGTGCCTTGAGAGTTTAATAACAGGAATGGAGAACCGGTTTGTTTTTTTCTCGTGACCAAGAATTATCTTATTATAAATTTAAAATAAAAATGAAAAAGACAATTTTACTTTTAATGATTGCTTTCGGTCTTTGTGCGATAAACAAAGCAATGGCGCAGCCGGTAGTGGCCTCCGGCACAACCGGCGACTGCACATGGACAATTACCGGAACTTCCGATAATTATACGCTTACTATCAGCGGCAACGGTGCGACGGGAGATTATGATTTGGGCGACGCTCCCTGGTCTTCGTACGGAAGCAATATTAAAGCGATAATCATAGAGAATGGTGTAACAACGATTGGAAGTCTTGCTTTTTCCGGTTACCGCGGCCTGACGTCGGTCGATATCTCCAATTCGGTAACGACGATTGGAGATTATGCTTTTTCCGGTTGCTGGGGCTTACCGTCGGTCACTATTCCTAATTCGGTAACGACGATTGGCGATTGGACTTTTCAGAATTGCAGCGGCCTGACCGGAATGTTAACCATCCCCAATTCGGTAACGACCATTGGAGAGTTTGCTTTTGCCAATTGTACCGGCTTAACCTCGGTCACCATCGGCAATTCGGTAACGACCATTGGAGATCGGGCTTTTTACGGTTGCAGCGGCTTAACGTCGGTAATAATCGGCAATTCGGTAACGACCATTGGAGATCGGGCTTTTGACGGTTGCCGCGGCTTAACGGAGTTGTATGTCAAAGCGCAAACTCCTCCGGTGCTTGGCTCCGATGTTTTTGTTAATGTGCCTGCAACTGTCACGGTGCATGTGCCTTCCGGAACGGCAGATATATATAGAAGCACATTCGGCCGGGATTATTTCAGTAATTACGTGGATGATATTCATTTGTCTGTCCTTCCGGTGGAAAACGAAGCCGTCGTATCTGTTTCTCCCAATCCGGTACGGGAAGTATTGTATATTCAATCGCCTGCCGCAGTGGAACAGGTAAGCATTTATAATCTGAGCGGTCAACCGGTGAAACAAATAGTCAATCCAAGTCCGGAAGTCGATGTAAATGATTTGTCGAACGGTTTGTATTTTATTAAAATAGAGACAGCCGCCGGAGAAGTTGTGAGGAAAATAATGAAGAAATAGTTTAGGTGTTTATACATATTTTGTTCAAGGAAGCCGGCTCCGTGATGGAGGCGGCTTCTTTATTTGCAACGTGTATATAACCTGCATCTAAGCGGCGGAAGTCAATTCCCCCGGCCTGCCTGCTTGAATGATATTCATTCAAATGATGGGTGTAATAATCCTCTGTTTCTCAATATCGGTTCAATCGACGGCTCTTTTCCCCTGAAATCCAAATATAATTTCATCGGCTCTTCCGTATTTCCTTTTTCCAGAATATTTTTCCGGAACGAGTCGGCAACCTCTTTATCGAATATTCCTTTTTCCTTGAAAGCTTCGAAAGCATCGCTATCCAAAACTGCCGCCCAAGTATAACTGTAATATCCCGAACTGTATCCTCCCGAGAAAATATGCTGAAAATAGGTGCTCCTGTAACGAGGAATAATTTCGGGAATCAATTTTATTTTTGCCATTGCCTGCTCCTCAAATTGAGGCGGATTGCCGGAGGCCGGCCGCGTCAGGGTGTGATAATCCATATCAAGAAACGAAGCGGCCAACAACTCCGTGTTAATAAAACCCTGTCCGTAAGTGGAGGCAGCTTCTATTTTTTGAATTAATTCGTCGGGGATAATTTCGCCTGTATCATAATGTTTCGCATACATTTTCATTACTTCCTTGTCGCTTGCCCAGTTTTCCATGATTTGCGAAGGCAATTCCACGAAATCGCGGGAAACATTGGTTCCCGAAAGCGAACGATAATGACATTTCGATAAAATACTATGCAAACCGTGACCAAATTCGTGGAAAAAAGTTTCTGTTTCATCGAAATTCAGCAAAGAAGGTTTATCGCCGGAGGGAGTCGTGAAATTCATCACCAGAGAAACCACCGGAATGATGTTTTGTCCGTCCGAAGAAACCGATTGTTCTCTGAAATTAGTCATCCAAGCACCGCTGCGCTTGCTTTCTCTCGGATGATAATCCATGTAAAGAACGGCTATCACATTCTCTCCGTCTTTTACCTCAAAAGCCTCCACGCCGTCGGTATAAACGGGAATGTTTTTATTTTCGACAAAAGTGATTCCGTACAATTTTTCACAAACCGACCAAATACCTTCTTTCACTCCTTTCAGTGAAAAATAAGGACGAATGATTTCATCGTTCAGGTCGTATTTTTCTTTGCGTAATTTTTCGGAATAATATCTCCAATCGTAAGGCATTAATTCGAAATTATTTCCTTCTTCCTGAATCATTTTCTTGTATTCAGCGGCTTCTTCTTTTGCTTTGGCCAATGCGGGATTCCAAACTTTTGTCAGTAAATCGTTCACGGCCTCGGGCGTTTTAGCCATGCAATTATCCAAAACATAATCGGCATGCGAGGCGAATCCCAATATTTTGGCTTTTTCCATCCGGAGGTTCACGATTTCATCAATAATCGCCGAATTATCAAATTCGCCGGAAGTACAGCGAGTCGAATAAGCCGTCCAAAGTTCTTTTCTCAGTTCCCTGTCCCGGCAGTTTTGAAGAAACGGCTCCATGCTGGGAAGATGAATGGTAAACACCCATTTCCCTTTTGTTTCTTCGTTGGCGTTTGCTGCGGTCGAAGCAGCAAAAAGCTGATCGGGAGTCAAGCCGGCCAATCGAGCCGCGTCATCAACCACCAATTGATATTCATTGGTTGCCGCCAATACATTATTTCCGTATTGATGAGTTAACGAAGAAAGCCTTTCGTTGATTTCTCTGAATCGCTTTTGTTGACTTTCCGGCACATTGCCGCCTCCTCTGACAAAACCTTTGTAAGTTTCTTCCAAAAGCCGCAATTGTTCCTTATTCAATCCCGCTGATTCTTTTTGGTTATAAACGGTTTTAATCCGATTGAAAAGCGCAGCATTCAAAGAAATATCATCACTGTGACGAGTTGTTTTCGGAATAACGATTTCCGCTATTTGTGTCATTTCTTCCGAATTAAGACATTCATTCAGGTTGAAAAACACGGAGGATACTTTATACAGCAACTCTCCGCTGTATTCCAACGCTTCTATCGTGTTTTCGAAAGAAGGGGCTTCGTTGTTATTCACTATATCTTCTATTTCCTGCTTTTGTTGTCTGATTCCTTCTTCGAAAGCCGGAATGTAATGTTCTGTACGTATTTTATCAAAAGGCGGAACTTGAAAAGGAGTATCCCAAGTTTGAAAAAAAGGATTGTTCATATTCGATTGTTCTTTGTTGTTTGAACACGACCAAGTTAATAAACCTGTCACTAAGATTATACTTATACGTTTTTTCATTTTATTTTTAATTTATACGATAATATCTGTTTGCGAAAGTAGTTTTTTGTCTCTGAAATTTCGTGATAAATCCGGGAATAATTCTTCTCGGAAAGCCCGGAAAAAAATGCATCCTGAACGAAACGACATACAGGATGCATTGATATAGAATTATCGAGAAGAATGTTTTTTTCTGTTCTTATTTATTCTGCCACAGGAGCGGTAATCGGAGGCAGTTGTTCGCCGGCAGGAGCACTTTCTTGAATCGGGTCCTCGAAAGGAGCAATTGTATTCATATCCTGAATCGGTGCCGACTCGATGATTTCATCCCGAAGAATGGAATCTTGTATTTCTTTTTTACGCGGTAAAAAGATGGTTGCCAAAATGGCTAATGCGACCAACATTCCGGCCAACCACCAAGTTGCTTTTTCCAGAAAATCGGTTGTTTTACGAACGCCCATCACTTGATTAGATGAAGCAAAACCGGCAGCTAAACCTCCTCCTTTTGAATTTTGAACAATTACGATAAGCACCAAAAGGATGGATGTAATTACGGCCAAAATTGAAACGAATGTATACATTTTTTTATGTTTTATTTTTTGTATGAATAATTACTTTTTCCAAAAATTGAATTTGGTCTGCAAAGTAACGATTTTTTTCCGGATAAAGCAAACTTAATTTTCGGATAATTTCCAGAGCTTTGTCGTATTTCTTTTGTTTGATATAGATTTTCACTAAAGTTTTTGACCCGGAATCACTTTCCTCCGAGGTTTCACTTTTTTCTGCCGGGCTTTCCCAATCCTCCGGTTCCTCTTTCAAGGAAATTCTTATCGGAGATTTTTTATCTTCTTCCAAGAATTTATCTATTATATCCTGATGCCGTAAAAGCGGTTTTTCCTGCGGATTATCTTGTGTTTCATTCGCGTTGTATGCTAAATAGTCCGACGAACCATTGGAAGCCGAAATTATCTCGGATAAAGTCTCTTCCGACAGATTGTCTTCTTCCTTTTCATTGGTTGAAAGATAAAAATCTATCAAATTGAAAGATGTTTCATCCGAATCGCTGTCGTCTTCAGGAGGTATAAATCCTTCATTCATTCCGTAAAACAACTGTTTCCGGTCGCCGGCATAACAGGATGCTTTTCTTAATTCGGAATAATAACGGTTATCTTTATTTGCTTTCAGGCTCAAAGCATACAAAATATGAGCTATTTGAAAATAAGGATAATTTTCTGTCAACGCAGCTAATTCACTTAACGTTTCGGCACCGAAAAAACGTTTCGGCGGAATTAATTCTATACGGTGGTCGCTTTGCATAAGATTGGATTGTATTGAGTTTACCAATTTGCTACTGTGGCATTATAAATCATATCAATCAGTTCCTCCACGATTTGCCTGTTCAAATTCTCTTGTGTGGTCGGATCCAAAGTATCATTACTGTCGTATTCCTGAAAAGCGGAAAAAGTTTGTTCCACGTCGCTGTCGGCTTCTTTATTATTGATATATTTGATTCTCACGGTTATTGTGAGTCGGGTTCTCGAAGCAAAAGCATCTTCTTTCACGGCCATTCCCTGCATATTGTAGCCGGTAATTTCTCCTTCTATTTCAATATCTCCGCCGTTGGAAACAGGTACCAGACGAGTTTGTTCAACAAATTTATTTCTCAATTCCTGATTGAATACTTGTTCCAAAGTCGGATAAACCAATGGCGATCTGTTCGGAAAATCATAAATCGAAATGGTTTTTATTAAGTTGTAATTGATTTTTCCTCCTTGAAAAGAATAGGAAGCCGAACAGGAATAAAATAACACGGCAATGAAAAGAACGGACGAAGATTGAAAAAAAGTTTTTCTCAGCCTGTTCTTTCGGTTTTTATTTGGCAAATGATTCATCCTTATTTGTTTTTTATTTTTATTCTAATCCGTACTCTTTTATCTTGCGATATAACGTTCGCTCCGAAATTTTCAAATCTTGAGCAGCGTTTCTCCTTTTTCCGTTATGCCTTTCCAACGCTTTGATAATCATGCTTTTTTCAACTTCTTCAAGAGACAGTATTTTATCCTCTTTTTCCGTTTCCGTTTCGGGTTCGGGTTCCGGTTCTTTGCCGGCATCCTCCGACACTTCATCGGCATAATGCACCGACACAACATTCTCATCTGCGTTATCGACTGAAGTTGTGTATGGCCGGACCAAGGGATAGGACCCTGTATCGGCCAAATTTCCGGATGAAGATTTTTTATCCAACATATCCGGAACCAATTTTTTCAATTCATTGATATCTCTTTTCATGTCGAATAATACTTTATAGAGGATTTCCCGTTCGTTCATGAAAGAACGAGAATCGGCATCCGAAGAGATTAATGCGGGTAACTGTTCCATATCGGGAGTCGACAGATATGTTTTCAGTCGCTCGGCGGAGATTTCTCTTTCCTGCTCAAAAATCGACATTCGTTCCGTAATGTTTTTCAGTTCTCTTACGTTTCCCGGCCATCGATATTTCAATAAAACCTCTCTGGCGTCTTCATTCAGAGAAATGGCCGGCATCCGGTATTTCTCGGCAAAGTCCGCCGCGAATTTTCTGAACAGCAGATAGATGTCCTCTCTTCTTTCACGAAGCGGAGGGATGGTAATCGGAACGGTATTCAACCGATAATAAAGGTCTTCTCTGAATCTTCCTTTATGAATGGCTTTCAGCAGATCAACATTCGTTGCGGCAACAATCCGGACATTGGTTTTTTGCACTTGCGACGAACCTACTTTGATAAACTCGCCGTATTCCAAAACACGCAGCAAACGGGCCTGAGTCGATAACGGAAGTTCGCCTACTTCATCCAAAAAGATGGTTCCTTTGTTTGCGACTTCGAAATAGCCTTTTCGTTCGGCCAAAGCTCCGGTAAACGAGCCTTTCTCGTGTCCGAATAATTCCGAGTCGATGGTTCCTTCCGGAATGGCTCCGCAGTTGACGGCAATATAAACGCCGTGTTTTCTCACGCTGTTTTGATGTACGATTTGAGGGAAAACTTCTTTTCCTACGCCACTTTCTCCGGTAATCAGCACCGTTAAATCAGTGGGAGCAATCAATATGGTTTTCTCGATTTCCCGATTGAGATACGGCGTATTTCCTATGATTCCGAATCGTTGTTTTACTTGTTGAATATCGATGGACATATATAAACTTGATTTATTTCATTGTATTTACTACCTGATGTTGGCGATACTGATTATATCCGAGAATACGCCGGCTGCCGTAACATCTGCTCCGGCACCGTAGCCTTTGATTATCATCGGGTATTCGTTGTATCGCTCGGTGGTTATCATAATGATATTATTACTTCCTTCCAGTTCGTAAAAAGGATGACTTCTATCCACTTCCTGCAAACCGACGGAACATTTTCCGGTTTCCATTTCTGCAACAAAGCGGTATTTTTTACCTTCCTGTTCCAGTCTTTTCCGTTTTTCTTCAAACTCGGCGTCCAATTCGGAAATCGTATTCCAAAAATCTTCCAAAGAGCCTTGAAAGTAGTTATCCGGAATAAACAAATTTTTCACTACATCCTGCTGTTCGACGGCATAACCCGCTTCTCGCGAAAGAATAACCAATTTCCGGACAACATCCATGCCGCTTAAGTCGATGCGGGGGTCGGGCTCGGCAAAACCGGCATTCTTGGCCATGACGATTGCTTTGCTCAACGGAATATCGCGACTTAAGGTATTGAAAATAAAGTTCAATGTTCCGGATAAAACGGCTTGAAGTTTCAATATTTTATCTCCGCTGTTTGTCAGAGCATTCATTGTATTGATTATCGGCAATCCGGCTCCGACATTTGTTTCAAACAAATACTTCACTCCGGACCGGCGAGCCGTTTCTTTCAGGTTCGTATAGTTCTTGTACGAAGAAGAGGCTGCGGTTTTGTTCGCGGCAACGACCGATATGTTATGTGAAAGAAAATCTTTGTACAAGTTTCCGATTTCCGAACTGGCCGTACAATCGACAAATACCGAATTAAAGATATTCATTTTCAAGATTTCATCCCGAATCAATTGCGAATTTACTTTCCGGCCTTTCTCCAACAGATTTTGTTTGTAATTTTCCAATTGAAGGCCGGTTCTATCCAGAAGCATGTATTTTGAATTTGCAATTCCGACTACGTTTATTTTAAGCCTGTTATGCTCCATCAACTTTTGTTGTTGCTGATGTATCTGATTCAATAAATGTCCTCCGATTGTTCCGATTCCGACAACAAAAACATTCAAGACTTTGTATTCCGACAAGAAGAAGGAATCGTGAATCGAGTTTAAGGCCTTCCGAAGGTATTCCGATTCGATAACAAACGAAATATTCGTTTGTTCCGCTCCTTGAGCGCAAGCAATTACATTGATTCCGCTGCGACCCAATGTCCCGAATAATCTCCCTAAGATTCCGGGAGTACTTTTCATTTTTTCTCCTACCATGGCCACGGTAGCCAAGCCTTTTTCCGCTTTAATTTCGCTTATTTCTCCTTGCGATATTTCCAATTTAAATTCTTCTTTTAAGACTTCCACCGATAAATCGGCGTCATCGTCTTTTACGGCAAAAGAGGTGGTATTCTCGGAAGAAGCCTGCGCTACCATAAACACGCTTATTCCGGCTTTCGAAAGGGCTTTGAAAATTCGGTAATTTACTCCGATTACGCCGACCATTCCCAACCCTTGAACGGTTATCAAACAGGTATCTTTGATGGAAGAAATTCCCGTGATGATGGCTTTTCTTTCCGATTGTTTTTTCTCCTTTGAAATATACGTTCCGGGCGATTGAGGATTGAAAGTGTTTTTAATTAAAACAGGAATATTCGAATGATATACCGGATAAATAGTAGGAGGGTAAATCACTTTGGCTCCGAAATTACTTAATTCCATTGCCTCCAAGTACGACAGTTCGTTGATTACATAAGCCGTTGAAATAACTCGCGGGTCGGCAGTCATAAAACCGTCCACATCCGTCCATATTTCCAGTATTTCGGCATTGAGGGCGGAAGCCAAAATCGACGCCGTATAATCCGAGCCGCCTCTTCCCAAATTACTTATATCGTTTGTTTTTTTGTTCGTTGCAACAAAACCCGGAACAACCGATATGTCGGGAAGATTCGCAAATGTTTCCCGAATCAGTTGGTTCGTCAATTCAAAGTCGACTATGTGTTTTTTGAATTGTTTTTCCGTTTTGATAAAACTGCATGCGTCGAATAATTCGGCACCTTCCAATATGTTTGAGATAATTAAAGAACTCAGACGTTCGCCGTAACTTACGATTATATCGGAAGTTTTTTGAGAAAGGTCTTTCACCAGAAACACTCCCCGCAAGATATTGTCAAGTTCCTCGAAACGAAACGCAACCTGTTTCAACAATTCGTTTCGTTTTTCCGAATCGTTTATCAAGGTAGTTATCAATTCCAGATGGCGCGTCGTCAGTTGATTATATTCTTTTTCATACGAATAATCTCCTTGAGCTGCGAGGTTCGACATATTCAGCAATTGGTCGGTCACTCCGCCCAAAGCCGATACAACGACAATAACCGGCCCTTTGACCGATTCGACAATCTCTTTAACCTTTAATATACTCTCTACGGAACCGACCGAAGTTCCGCCGAATTTCATTACTTTCACTGTCAAAAACTAAGAGTTAAGAAATAATTATTAAGCTTCTCCCACAGGCCCCACGATAGGAGGATTAAAACCTTTGTCCGGAATTTTTATTTCTCCGTTTTGGGATTCGTATTTTTTTACATTATCCATCAAAGCCAGCATTAATCTTTTAGCATGTTCCGGCGTTAAAATGATGCGCGATTTCACTTTCGCTTTGGGAACTCCGGGCATCAATCGTACGAAATCGATGACAAATTCGGAAGAAGAATGGGCGATGACAGCCAAATTGGAATAAATTCCTTGAGCTGTTTCATCCGTTAATTCAATTTGAATGTTGTTAGGTTTATCCATGAAATCAAAATTTTATGACAAGCTGTCATGTTTCGAACCACAAAAGTAAGGATAATAATTTGTATTCCGGTTTTTTTTGGAGATATTTTGTTACCGGTGAATTTATTCCGCTCCTGATATGCCACAGCTACGCTGTGGGATGGGTGGGGGGAGGTCCTCGCTTTCCGTGGGCTGCGCTGCGCTTGCACACGGCTAATAAGATGCCTGCGCTCCGCGCAGGAAACCGCATTAAACGAGTTTATCTCTTAGTTCTTATCTCTTAGTTTTTAGTTCTTAATTTACGGCCTAGGCTTTGCAGGCGGGGTACCCGCTCGATGCAGTCGGCGTTAAAAAATCCGGGCTGTTTGAGCGAAGCGAGTTCTCCGGATTTTAGCCGACCAATCGC
>JAIRRK010000104.1 GCA_031256015.1 Dysgonamonadaceae bacterium | reverse complement strand
TCTTTTCACAATTCACGCCTAATTTGATTTTTTTCGGGTTTTATGGAAAATGTGTGTTTGTCTGAACCGGGATTCGTATGATTTAATTGATTGATGTGATTTTTTAAACGAAAGCGCAACTCGGGATACAACGGCTCTTTTGTCGGCTGTTTCCTTAAGAGAGTCTCTTAAGTCCAATACTAAATTCGCAACCGCAATACTGTTGATTATAAAAACCGTTTTCTTTCAGGAGAACACTTCTTCGTTCGGATAAACCGTTCTTTTTCCAGTCCTTGTCGAAGAAAGTAACATCGGGAAAAGAAGCCGCCGCCAAGTGTCCGGCTCGACTTACCTGTTCGTAACTCTTCCAACGGGAAGAGGTGAGAGTGGTTGCTATCCGGGCGATTCCTTTCCGCGAAGCCGTGTCGGCAGTTGCAAGCAACCTCATTTTGAAACATTCCGCGCAACGGGCGCCGCGCTCCGGTTGATTTTCCAATCCTTTTATGTTTTCCGTCCAGGAAGAATGAAGATAATCGCCGGCGATAAATTCGATATTCGATTCGGCGGCATATCTTTTCAATTCGTTTTGGCGAATTTCATATTCCTCCAAAGGATAAATGTTCGGATTGTAAAAGAAAAGAACAGGCCGGATATCGTTGTTCAACAGCCATTCGATAACGGCCGCCGAGCATGGAGCGCAACAAGTATGAAGCAACAAGGTTTCCATCGCGTTTCGATTTGTCTATCGTTCGAATGTATTCTCCGACTCTTCTCCTTTCAGAACGGGAACACTGATGTGATACTTCACGGCTATAAGTCGAGTTATAATTATGATGAGTGCGGCAATCAGTTGCGACAATCCGGGCGGTAAATTAACCCACACACAAATTTGAAAAGCAATCCCCCCGAAAACACAAGCCGAGGCATAGATGTCTTTCCTGAAAATCAGAGGCTCTTCATTAATTAAAATATCGCGTATCATTCCTCCGAACGACCCTGTAATTGTTCCCATAACAATAGCCACCCACATCGGAAAGCCGTAATCGATTGTTTTAACCACTCCCACCACGACAAACAGCCCCAAACCTATCGTGTCGAAGATAAAAAACGGCGTATTCAGTCGAATGGTCTGTTTCCGAAATACGATTACAAATAAGAGGGCCAATCCGGATATAATCAGATACGAAGGCTGTTCCATCCAGAACGGCGTTACGTTGAGAAGAACATCGCGGACGGTACCTCCTCCGACTGCGGTTACAATGCCCACCACATAGGCACCGAACCAATCGAAATGCTTAGCCGAAGCCAATCTGATTCCGCTTATCGCAAAGGCGAAAGTACCCAGATAATCGGCAATTGTGATGAAGTCGATAGAGTGAAAATCCATCATTCCTTTACTTTATTACGAATTATGTATGATATTAAACTCCGCTGTACGCGCTGAATCCGCCATCGACAGGAATAATGGCTCCCGTGATAAAGCTTGCGGCCGGAGAACACAAGAACTGTACAATTCCGTTCAATTCATTGATATCGCCGAATCTGCCCATAGGCGTTTTGGCCAACACTTTTTTACTTCTGTCGGTGTACGAGCCGTCGGGATTAATTAATATGGCGCGATTTTGGTCTCCGATAAAGAATCCGGGAGCGATGGCATTCACTCGTATTCCGTCGCCGAACTTCTGAGCCAGTTCGGTAGCCATCCATTTGGTAAAGATATTGATTCCGGTTTTCGCGACCGAATACCCCGGTACTCTGGTCAAAGCCGAATAAGTTGCCATGGACGATATGGTAATGATAGACCCTTCTTTTCGTTCCGACATTACTTTTCCGAATACCAGGCAAGGAAACACTGTCCCTGTCTGATTCAGTTGAGTTACTTTCTCCCAGTCTTCTATTTTCATATCGAAAATCGTTTGGTCGGGCAACAAAGTAGCTCCGGGAACATTTCCTCCGGCGCAATTAATCAGTATATCTATCTGCTTCCATTGAGCTACGATTTTATCGGCGGTTTCCTTCAAAGAATCCATATTCAATACATCGCAAACAAAACCGACAGCTTCGCCGCCTTGTTTTTTCAGTTCTTCAAGCTTTCTGTCTATATTTTCTTTACGTATATCCAACACCACAATTTTAGCTCCCGCTTTCGATAAGCTGAGAGCAATACTGCCGCCCAGCACTCCGCCGGCTCCCGTAATAACGGCAACTTTCCCTTTGATACTAAACATGTCTGTCATAATTTTTTTCTTTATTGCTTGATTGATGATTATTTCGCCTTTCAACTGTATTTTATCGTTATCGGCCCCAAAATTATATATTATGTTCTTATTTAGCAAGAACCTTACAAATATTAAAGTGCTAAAATTGAAATTATACGCTTTATCCGAAATCTTTTTTTTACATTTGCAGAGTAATGATCGGTCGACCGGTCAGTTTTCTTAAAATCAATAGTTTCATTTAATGATAGAACGATGTATTTAGTAGAACAAACATGGCGTTGGTACGGACCGCAAGACCCGGTCAGTTTAAACGATATAAAACAAGCAGGAGCCACCGGCATAGTAACGGCACTGCATCATATTCCCAACGGTGAAATATGGACGGTCGAAGAAATTACAAAGAGAAAAGAAATCATTGAAGAGAAGGGGTTAAAATGGACGGTAGTGGAAAGCCTTCCTGTACACGAACACATTAAAACGCAAACGGGCGATTTCGGAAAGTACATCGAAACGTACAAAGAAAGTATCCGCAACCTGTCCGAATGTGGTATTCATATCATAACATACAACTTCATGCCTGTGTTAGACTGGTCGCGAACCAATCTGGCATACGAAATGCCCGACGGTTCGAAAGCTTTACGGTTCGAACGGGCAGCTTTCATGGCTTTCGACTTATTTATATTGAAGCGTCCGGGAGCAGAGAAAGAGTATACCCCGCAAGATCTCGCCAAAGCAAAAGCCCGGTACGACAATATGTCGGAAGACGAAAAGAAACTAATCACGGCAAACATCCTGCAAGGACTTCCCGGAGCGGAGGAGAGTTTCACGGAAAAGGAAATCAGGGAAGCATTGAATCGTTATAAAGATATAGATGCCGATAAGCTACGGAAAAACCTGATAGACTTCCTGAAAGAAGTAACACCGACAGCCGACGAAGTCGGTGCGAAGCTGGTTATACATGCCGACGACCCACCCTATTCCATACTGGGGCTTCCCCGGATATTAAGCACGGAAGAAGATTTCAACAAGTTAGTCGAAGCCGTGCCTAATCCGTCGAACGGGTTATGCCTGTGTACAGGGTCGTTCGGAGTGAGAGCCGACAACGACCTTCCCGGAATGGTGGAACGGCTCGGCAATCGTATTCACTTCGTTCATCTGAGAAGTACGCAACGAGACGAAGAAGGAAACTTCCATGAAGCCAATCACCTCGAAGGAGATGTGGATATGTACAATGTGATGAAGCAACTTTTTTTACTGCAACAAAGAGAAAAACGTTCCATCGCCATGCGTCCCGATCACGGACATCAAATGCTCGACGACCTGCATAAAAACACATATCCCGGATATTCCTGCATAGGACGGCTCCGCGGACTTGCAGAACTTCGCGGATTGGAAATGGGAATAGCAAAATCAATCGACAATCTGAAAACAAAATAAAAACACAGCAAACATGAAAACAACAATCGAAGAAAGATGGGGAACTCATCCCGACGACGTAAAACACTACGACACCGAACGGTTAAGGAAAGAGTTTCTGGTAGAGAAACTCTTTGCGTCGGACGAAGTATTGATGGTCTATTCGCATAACGACCGCCTGATTATCGGAGGAGCTTCCCCCGTACACGAAGACTTGAAGTTGGAAACGGTCGATCTTATTCGCTCCGACTACTTCTGCGAGAGACGGGAAGTAGGAATTGTCTGCATCGAAGGAGAAGGAATTGTTTCGGTGGACGGTAAAGACTATGAAACAACATTTAAAGATGCGGTGTATGTAGGACGCGGCACCAAAGAAATCGTCTTCAAAAGCAGAAACAAGAATCACCCGGCCAAGTATTACTTTGCTTCCGCTCCGGCTCACAAAGAGTATCCCTCCGCCCTGATTACGTCCGAGAGGCGGGTGCGCGATTTGGGATCGGCGGAAACAAGCAACAAACGAATCCTGAATCAATTAATCCTGAACGAAATCGTTCCTTGTTGCCAACTGCAAATAGGCCTGACCGAAATTCAACCCGGAAGCGTTTGGAATACAATGCCTCCCCATACCCACTCCCGACGAATGGAGGCGTATTTCTACTTCAAGATTCCGGAAGGTCAAGCCGTGTGCCATTTCATGGGAGAACCTCAGGAAACGCGTCATCTCTTCATGGCGAACGAACAAGCTGTGATTTCGCCGTCGTGGTCGATACACAGTGCCGCAGGAACAAGCCACTACACTTTTATATGGGCCATGTGCGGAGAGAATCTGGATTACGACGATATGGATACTTTCACCGCCGATAAATTAAGATAAGAAGATGAAAAAAGTAGTTACATTCGGAGAAATCATGCTGCGTTTGGCAACACCCGGAAACTTTCGCTTCATTCAATCGACCAACCTGAACGCCACCTTCGGAGGAGGAGAAGCAAACGTTGCCGTTTCGCTTTCCAATTACGGCATCCCTGCTGAGTTTATCACTCGGTTTCCGCACAACGATATTGCCGAATGGTGCCTCTCCGAACTCAGAAAATACAATGTGAGAACGGAGAACATCGTCAGGGGAGGAAACAGAGTAGGCATCTACTTTTTGGAAACGGGAGCGGTTGCCCGCGCTTCCAAAGTGGTTTACGACCGTGCCGGCTCATCCATGGCGGAAATCGAACCGGGAATGATTAACTGGAGAGAAATCTTCAAAGAAGCACAATGGTTTCATTGGACGGGAATCACCCCGGCACTTTCTCAAGGAGCAGCCGATGCATGCCGGGAAGCCATAACAATCGCCAACGAAATGGGAATCACCGTTTCGTGTGATTTGAATTACAGAAAGAACCTCTGGAAATACGGAAAAACAGCGACGGAAGTAATGCCCGCCCTAACGGAAGGTTGCGACATCATCTTGGGAAACGAAGAAGATGCGGAGAAAATATTCGACATCAAACCCGAAAAGTTCGATGCGTCGCGCACCGAAGGGAAAGTGAATGCAACCGAATTCGAATCGGTTTGCAAGCAACTGCAAACACGCTTCCCGCGGGCGAAGAAAATAATCGTTACGTTAAGAGGGGCCATTAATGCCAACCACAATACATGGGGAGGGTGCTTATATTCCGAAGGAAAACTCTATCAATCGCCCAAGTACGACATCACTCACATCGTCGACCGCGTGGGAGGAGGCGATTCGTTCATGGGTGCACTGATTTACGGACTGATTGCCTACCCCGGCGACAACCAAAAAGCGTTGGACTTCGCAACGGCAGCCTCCGCCCTGAAGCATACCATATACGGCGATTTCAACCTCGTATCCGTTTCCGAAGTCGAACAATTAATGAAAGGCGACGGCTCGGGCCGCGTTTCAAGATAATTCACTATTTATATAATACATTATGATTCACAATTTCTCATTAAAAGGCAAAGTAGCCCTCGTAACCGGAGCCTCCTACGGCATCGGTTTCGCCATTGCCTCGGCCTATGCCGAAGCAGGAGCCAAAGTAGTTTTTAACGATATTAATCAAGAGCTGGTCGATAAAGGTCTGGCGGCTTATCAAAAGACGGGAATCGGCGCACGAGGGTATGTTTGCGACGTAACCGACGAAGGTCAGGTGAACGACATGGTTGCCCGAATCGAAAAAGAAACGGGCGGTATCGACATCCTGGTTAATAATGCCGGAATTATCAAACGTATTCCCATGCACGAAATGTCGGCGGCGGAATTTCGTCAAGTCATCGACATTGATTTAAATGGGCCGTTCATCGTGGCGAAAGCCGTTATACCGGGCATGATGAAAAAGAAAGCCGGGAAGATTATCAACATCTGCTCCATGATGAGCGAACTGGGACGGGAAACCGTTTCGGCCTACGCATCGGCCAAAGGCGGATTAAAAATGCTGACCCGCAACATCGCTTCCGAATACGGACAATATAATATTCAATGCAACGGTATCGGACCGGGATATATTGCCACGCCGCAAACCGCTCCGCTGCGCGAACAGCAAGCCGACGGTTCACGGCATCCTTTCGATGCCTTCATCCTGGCGAAAACACCCGCCGCACGATGGGGAACGCCTGACGACCTGACAGGACCGGCCATCTTTTTGGCTTCGAAGGCTTCCGACTTCGTGAACGGTCATATTTTGTATGTCGACGGCGGTATCTTGGCTTATATCGGAAAACAACCCTAAATATTACGACAAACAACTTATGTTTTATGGCACGATTTAATAAAATACAGGTTATACAAACCATGTCGGAAACAGGCATGATTCCGGTCTTCCGGCACCACGATGCGGAGACGGCCAAACAAGTGATGAAGGCTTGTTATGCCGGCGGAGTGAGAATATTCGAATTTACGAACAGAGGCGAATTTGCTCACGAAGTATTCGGAGAACTTTCGCGGTTTGCCGCGGCCGAGTGTAAGGATATGATATTGGGCGTCGGTTCCATCGTCGACGCACCCACAGCTTCGTTATACATCCAATTGGGGGCGAACTTCGTAGTGGGACCTCTTTTCAATCCCGATGTTGCCAAGGTTGCCAACCGAAGGTTAATTCCCTACATTCCGGGGTGCGGGTCGGTTTCCGAAGTGGGATTGGCTCAGGAAGCAGGATGCGACTTGTGTAAGGTATTTCCCGGCGATGTGTTGGGCCCCAACTTTGTAAAAGGACTCAAAGCACCGATGCCCTGGTCGTTACTGATGGTAACGGGAGGCGTGAAACCCGACGAAAACAATCTTAAAGCATGGTTCGAGGCAGGAGTCACCTGCGTGGGAATGGGCTCGAATCTCTTCCCGAAAGAAGTTATTGCCGCCCGGGATTGGAACCTGATAACCGAACTCTGCAAAAACGTTTTGAACATCATTAAATACATCCGAAAGGAATCTTAAATAATTATCTTATTATGGGAAAAACTATTCATGAACCAACAAATTACAGATGGACAATCTGTGCGATGCTCTTTTTCGCCACAACGGTTAATTATCTCGACCGGCAGGTATTGTCGCTGACTTTCGACGAGTTTATTCGACCTGAGTTTCATTGGGACGAAGATGATTACGGAACAATAACAGGACTGTTTTCGCTTGTATATGCGATTGCAATGCTGTTCGCCGGCCGCTTCATCGATTGGATGGGTACCAAAAAGGGGTATCTCTGGTCTATCGGCATTTGGTCGTTGGGAGCATGTATGCACGCTTTCTGCGGCATCATTACCGAACGGTATGCCGGTGTCGGCTCTAAAGTCGAGTTATACCAAGCTACCGGCAATTTGGCTGTCGTGATTGCAACGGTCAGTACCTACGCGTTCATAGCGGCACGCACCGTTCTTGCAATCGGAGAAGCCGGGAACTTCCCTGCGGCAATTAAAGTAACCGCCGAATATTTCCCCAAGAAAGACCGTGCCTACGCAACCGGTATTTTCAATGCCGGCGCATCAATCGGAGCTTTGATAGCACCTCTTTCCATTCCGCCTTTGGCCAAATGCCTCGGATGGGAATGGGCATTCGTTATTATCGGGGTTTTGGGCTTCGTGTGGATGGCTTTTTGGGTATTTATGTACAGAAAACCCGACGAACATCCGAAGGTGAATAAGGCGGAACTGGACCTTATCTTATCGGACAGAGACCTCGACAATGCGGAGGCGAAGGAAACGGCAACCGAGCACAAGCGACAATTATCGTTTCTCGATTGTTTCAAGTATAAACAAACTTGGTCGTTCGCCTTCGGCAAGTTCATGACCGACGGCGTTTGGTGGTTCTTCCTTTTCTGGACTCCTTCTTACCTGAACACGCAGTTCGGCATCAAAACTTCCGAGGGGTTGGGAATGGCATTGATTTTCACTCTATACCTTATTACGATGCTCTCGATATACGGCGGGAAACTTCCGACTATCATCATCGATAAAACGGGAAAGAATCCCTATGCCGCGCGGATGCAGGCCATGCTGATTTTCGCGTTTATTCCGCTGATTGTTCTGTTGGCGCAACCCTTGGGAACGGTTTCGCCGTGGCTGCCCATTATCCTGATCGGGTTGGGAGGTGCCGCACATCAATCGTGGTCGGCGAATATCTTCTCGACCATCGGCGATATGTTTCCGAAATCGGCAATTGCAACGGTTACGGGCATCGGAGGAATGGCCGGAGGAATAGGTTCCCTTTTCCTGCAAAAATCGGCGGGAAAACTGTTCGTTTATGCCGGAGAAACCCACATGACGTTCCTTGGATTTGAAGGCAAACCGGCGGGATATTTCGTTATCTTCTGCGTTTGCGCCGTCGCTTACCTAATCGGCTGGACAGTAATGAAAACATTGGTTCCGAAATACAAACCGATAGTAGTCTGACGGGCTATGGATAAGCTGACCAAGGAACAAAGACGCAAAAATATGCAGGCAGTCAAAGCTACAGGCTCAAAGATAGAAGTTGCTTTGGCTAAAATGTTATTTGCCCGAGGTCACAGGTATCGGAAAAACGATAAAAGTGTTTTCGGTAAGCCCGACTTGACTTTTAAGCAATTGAAAATCGCCATCTTTATCGACGGAGAATTTTGGCACGGTAAAGATTGGGATGTCAGGAAGAACGACCATAAAACAAATCAAACATTCTGGCACAATAAAATCGAACGAAATATCGAACGCGACAGGGAGGTTAACGAAGAATTGTCGAAACAAGGATGGCTGGTTTTAAGGTTCTGGGGAAAGGAAGTGGAGAATAATTTATTAAATTGTGTGTTACGAATCGAAGAAACGATTAATAATAGGAAAATGAATTTTAACGAAAAGATATCAATAGCCAGCGTTTCCGGAAATAAATTCAAAATCCGAGTTGTCGGACCGGAAGACAATAAGGAAGCTGCTCTGACGCATTTCCTGCATAATCAAGACCATGAGGCTTCCTCGTTCTATAAAAAAGAGGCCGTTGAATACGCTAAAGAGATTCTTCAATATAAATATCCCGATGAGGAAATTACTCTAAAAGTGGCCGACGAAGCATTAAAATACAACGTTATCACCGCTTCCGAGGTCCCTTTTCCTCCCAAAAGCAACCCTCGATTCAAGTTTATCGATTTATTTGCCGGCATCGGCGGATTTCGTATGGCTTTACAAAATCTCGACGGCAAATGTGTTTTCACGAGTGAATGGGATAGTGAAGCTAAACGAACATACCAAGCTAATTTCGGAGATATGCCGTTTGGGGATATTACAAAAGAAGAAACCAAATCTTATATCCCCGACGGATTCGATATCTTGTGTGCCGGATTTCCGTGTCAGGCATTTTCCATAGCCGGAAGGCGCGGAGGGTTTGAGGATACTCGCGGAACATTGTTCTTCGATGTAGCCGAAATAATCAGAAGGAAGCAACCGAAAGCCCTTTTCCTTGAGAATGTCAAAGGATTGAGAAATCATAACGGAGGGAAAACACTCGAAACTATACTGAATGTGCTGAGAACCGATTTGGGCTACTTTGTCCCCGAACCTCAAATCATGAACGCAAAAGACTTCGGTGTTCCTCAAAACCGTGAACGGATTTTTATTGTGGGTTTTCATCAAGATACCGGAGTGACAGAATTTGAATATCCCAAGCCTCTGGACAAAAAAGTAGTCTTTGCCGATGTAAAGGAAAAAGAGACTGTTCCGACAAAATATTATTTATCCACCCAATACTTGCAAACTCTTGAAAAACATAAAGCACGGCATGAAAGCAAAGGAAACGGATTCGGATACGATATCATTTCGGATGATGACATCGCCAATGCTATTGTCGTAGGTGGAATGGGAAAAGAACGCAATCTTGTTTTCGATGACAGAATTACAGATTTTACGCCTACAACGAAAATAAAGGGAGAAGTAAACCGACTGGGTATCCGTAAAATGACGCCCGGAGAGTGGGCGAGATTACAGGGATTCCCCGATAATTTTATCATCCCGGTTGCCGATGCTTCCGCATACAAACAATTCGGAAACTCCGTTGCCGTACCGGCGATTCAAGCAACGGCAAACGAAATATTAAAACGACTCGGGATAAACTAATTACGGAAAACAAGGAAAAATGGAGCGAGATTTATACTCTGTTCAAAGACAAAGTATCGTATCTCTCTCCATTACCAACAACAACTTTATACTTCTGCATACGTAAAAACTTCCGCTACGGAATTACTCGGATCGTCCGAAGTAATATAAATGTAGGGTTTGATGTTCTTTTCATCCACTTTATTGAGCGAATAGGTGACTGTTATTTCCTCTGTTTCATCGGGATTGAGGGTAAATTTGGTTTTTGAAAAAGAAAAGCCGGGATTAAACGACTGTATATTCTTTATGTTCAATTTCGATTTCCCTGTGTTTGAAATCTTCAATGTAACCGAATTTACACTTTTGGGAAGATAGAGTGAGCGTACGTCCACGTTCAGAATCCCTTTGTCGGCTTTTTGCGCGTCCGTCAAATGCCCGAAATTTTCTCTGACGATAACCATGTAATTAATAGCGACTTTATTCTTGGCACCACTCACATTGATGCGATTTTCCGATAAACCGGTCTTTTTGAATTTCTTCGCATCGAAAGAAAAAGTAATGGAACTTGCTGTTTTCGGACTGATTTTTTGTTGATTAACGGTAATATAATCCGGTAATTTCAATAGTGTAAACAAGTCGGCATCCGATTCTCCCTCATTGTATATTTCAAGGGTAGCCGAACCGACGGCATCCGAATCGGTTATTCCGAAATCCAAACGGGGATTGGCTGCAAAACGAAGGTTTCCGGCAGAGACAGGGAATTTTCGTTCCGGATTCATCTTA
>JAIRRK010000082.1 GCA_031256015.1 Dysgonamonadaceae bacterium | reverse complement strand
TCTTCTATTTTGAATGCAAAATAAGGTAATATTTTTAACGAAAACAACACATACTTAAAATTAATATATTCATAGGAAATACTGAATGAATATTCTTGTTTTTTCGATATTGTTTTCGGTTGGTTTCCGGTTTTCGAAATAAAATTTCAAAGCGCACCGATTTCAACCATCTGTACTATTCGTTCGGTTGCGGCGTCTTTTCCGTCCGGTTCCCATCTCGTTTTTTTGGTGTGCTCCTTGCAGCCATCATGCAAGGAGAGTTGCAGCCATCATGCAAGGAGAGTTGCAGTCGTCATGCAAGGAGAGTTGCAGTCATCATGCAAGGAGAGTGGTAGCCACCCTGCAAGGAGAGTGGCTGTTTCTTTTTGTGTCATCTGCCCGGCAAAAAAACACAAAAGAATTGACCGGATAAAATAATCTGTTTATCTTTGCAAACTATCCGTTTATTTGGAATGGTGCATCAATTAAAAATAATAAAAAAATGACTTCAAAATTAACTTATAATACGAAGCAAAAAAGATTACCGCAACCGGAATATGGTCGGAATATCCAGAATATGGTAGATTACTGTGTATCTATCCCGGACAGAGAGGAAAGAACGCGTTGCGCTCACTCGATTATCAATATAATGGGGAATTTGTTTCCTCATTTGCGTGACATAAATGATTTCAAGCATATTTTATGGGACCATTTGGCTATTATGTCCGATTTTGCATTAGACATTGATTATCCTTACGAAGTAATCAAAAGAGAAGATATGTATATCAAACCGAACAAATTGCCTTATACGCAAGGAAAAATAAAATATAAGCATTACGGTAAGAATTTGGAAAATATGATTGAAAAAGCGACGACTTACCAAGAAGGAGAACAAAAGGAATATTTGATTAACTTGCTGGCCAATCACATGAAAAAAGCTTTTCTGACATGGAACAAAGAAGCTGTTGACGACCGAAAGATTTTTGACGATTTGGACTTGTTGTCTGAAGGTAAAATTGTTCTGAATGAAGGAGAACACCGTTTAACCGAATCCAAGGATATTTTGTCGAAAAAAGGCAGAGGTTCGTCAAGACGACAAAATAAATGACAGGCCGAATCATTGTATCCGTAATTCCAACAATTTAATTTTTAATTCCAAACATGGCATCATTTGTTATTGAAGGAGGGCATCCATTATCGGGAGAAATAACTCCTCAAGGAGCGAAAAATGAAGCTTTGCAAGTAATTTGCGCCACTTTGTTAACGCCCGAAAAAGTGACTATCCACAACATCCCGGATATTTTGGATGTGAATAATCTGATTGTTTTGTTACAGGAAATGGGAGTGAAAGTCGATCATCCTTTTCCCGGAACGTACACTTTTCAGGCTGATGACATTGATTTGGATTATCTTCAAAGCGAAGACTTCCTGAAACGAAGTGCTTCCTTAAGAGGTTCGGTCATGCTTGTCGGTCCTTTGGTCGCTCGTTTCGGCTACGCATTGATTCCCAAACCGGGAGGAGATAAAATCGGTCGCCGCCGGTTGGATACTCATTTCATAGGGATTCAAAAATTAGGTGCCCAATTCGATTACGACCAAACAAGACAGGTTTATGAAGTGAAATCCGACGGATTGAAAGGCGATTATATGTTGCTCGATGAAGCTTCGGTAACAGGAACGGCGAATATCTTAATGGCAGCTGTCTTGGCCAAAGGGAAAACAACTATCTACAATGCTGCTTGTGAACCTTACTTGCAACAGTTGACCAAAATGTTGGTTTCAATGGGAGCCAAAATAAACGGATTGGCTTCTAATCTTCTGTCCATTCACGGTGTAGAGGAATTGCATGCTTGTGAACACACCATTCTGCCCGACATGATTGAGGTCGGCAGTTTCATCGGAATGGCGGCAATGACAGCTTCCGGTATCAGGATAAAAAATGTTTCGCACAACGATTTGGGTATCATTCCCGATGCTTTTCGCAAACTCGGAATCATTGTCAATCAAGACAAAGAGGACATTGTTGTTCCGGAGCAGGAATCGTACACCATCGACACGTTCATCGATGGTTCGATTATGACCATTGCCGATGCTCCCTGGCCGGGATTGACGCCCGACTTGCTAAGCGTGATGCTGGTTGTTGCGACTCAAGCGCACGGAAGCGTATTGATTCATCAGAAAATGTTCGAGAGTCGTTTGTTTTTTGTCGACAAATTGATTGATATGGGAGCTCAGATTATTTTGTGCGACCCGCACAGAGCAACTGTAATCGGGTCGGGAAAGAGATATCGCCTGAGAGCGGCCAATATGGTTTCGCCCGATATTCGGGCCGGAATCGCCCTGCTAATTGCTGCAATGAGCGCACAGGGAACCAGTCGTATTCATAATATTGACCAAATCGACAGGGGATATCAGGAAATCGATAAACGTTTAAACTTGCTTGGTGCCCGAATTACTCGAATATGATTAAGAAAGAAGAATTGCTAAAGATAGGAAAACTGAATAAACCTCACGGAATAAAAGGGGAAATATCGTTTTCTTTCACAGACGATTCTTTTTCGGAAGATGAAAACAGCTCTTTTCTTATTGTTGAGTTAGAAGGCATTTGTGTCCCTTTCCTTTTGGAAGAAATCAGATTTACATCCGACTCTTCCGCGTTGATACAGCTGAAAAATGTCGATTCGGATAAAAAGGCTCGCCAATTGACGAATAAAGAGGTTTTTTATCCCAAGAAATGCGTTAAAATCCCGGAAAAGAATTTTCGGGCTTGGAATTATTTTATCGGGTTCACTGTTTTCGATGAAAACAATAACAAGATAGGAAAGATTACGGATGTGGATGATACCACCATCAATGTTCTTTTTGTTGTTGAAAGGGAAGGAAACAGTGTATTGCTTCCGGCGGTGCAGGATTTTATATTGCGAATAGACGACAATCGAAAAACGCTCTCCATGCAACTTCTTGACGGTTTACTCGAAATTTGAACTTAAATAAGTTGTTTGTTTTCCAAATCCAATAGATATTTTTTGATTTTTAATCCGTAAGCATAGCCTCCCGGATTTCCGTCCGAAGTGATTACTCGGTGGCAGGGAATAATGATTGCAATCGGATTTTTTCCGTTGGCCGAACCAACGGCTCTGTAAGCTTTCGGATGACCGATTCTGCGAGCTAAATCAGCGTAACTGATAGTTTTTCCGTAAGGAATGTTTTGCAGTTCTTTCCAGACTTTTTTTTGAAACTCGGTTCCTTCCAAACTTAACGGGAGATTAAAGTTCTTACGTTTCCCTTCAAAATATTCACTTAATTGAAAACATGCGCTTTGAATAATCGAGTTATCGGATGAAAGATTTTCATTTTCTTTAATCAGATTCAATTCCAACAAAGCATCATCGTTTGCCTTTATTTCAATCATTCCGATAGGAGAGTGATAGTGATGAATATGCATAAGTGTTTAAGATTTAAATTATTGTATGGTTTCATTTTTCACTTTCTCTTTGTAATATTCCCAACGTTCCAACACATTTTGTACATAACTGACTGTTTCGCGACTTTTGAAATAACCTTGTTTAACGGCCGGATCTTCATAATATTCGGGAAGATGTTTCAGTTTGAGGTATTCTTCCACATCAATCCAAAGCAAGGGATTTTTTCCGTATTTTTCAGCCAAAGTCTGAGCATCGTAAATATGTCCGCTTCCGGCATTGTAAGCTGCCAAAATAAATTTGATTCGTTCCAATTCATCCTCTATGCGAGAAAAAGATTTATTTAATCGTTTGATAAGCTGAGTTGCCGCTTGAATACTTTCTTCGGGAAATATCATTTCGTTTCTTGAGAATCCCAAAGCTTCGGCCGTTCCGGGCATGATTCCCATTAATCCGATTGCTCCCGCCCAAGAAACTCTATCCGTATGGAATTTCGATTCCTGATAAGCTATAGAGGCCAATAAACGCCAATCCCAATTAATTTTTTTCGCGTATATTTTGAAGTAATTATCGAAAAGTGAGATTTGATCGGAGTTCAGTACCGGAGCAGGCTCATCTCCCGGTAATTTACTCATCTCAAAATATCGCTTTGTAATTGATCGATATATAGTTGTTTTTTGACTTTTCTGCATCCATTGATTAATGACAAGAGCCAACTCCGGAGATGTTTTTCTGACAGCCCAAGAAGATCTTTGCGGATGACTTATTTTCAAAGAGATATGGAGATTATGAAAATAAGTTTTATTCAATTTTGCCAAATCACCTTCACTGACCGTATAGTCGATTTCTCCTCCGGAAACCATTTCAATTAAATCTTCAACGGTTACGGAATCTTTATCGATTGTTTTAATAGGGATTCCGCCTCCTAATTCATTATTTAAATTAATTAAACGTTTGTGGTATTTGCTGTTATTGATTACCGTAATTTCTTTTCCTATTAGTTCTGTAACATCTTTCAATATATTTTCTTTTATATCCGATCGCTGAACCAATACTTGATGATTGATTATTTCCCGACCGGTATAAATCAATTTTTCTTTTCCTTCGTTCGATATGGGGATATTGTATGCAATCAAATCGCCTTTTCCTTCCAACAACATTTGACTTAATTGCGTTTCATTATTTCCCAAAATAATATTCAGTTTCAGATTATAATCTTGAGCAAACTGATTAATCAACTCATATTCATATCCTTTCGCTTCGCCTTTGTATATGAAATAGGAGGTGGAGCCGTATAGAGTAAGAATATTTAATTCTCCTTTTTTAAGAATGTTTTTAAAGTCATTGACAGCTGCTGTTTTTTCGTTTTCTTTTGAGTTACAGGAAAAGAGAGAAAACAGCGTGATAAATGAAGACAGAACAATTAAATTGAAATTACGATTCATACATTAAAGAATCAATTATGAAAGGAATATCCTTTTCTTTTATTCTTCCCGCTTGAATAAGTTCCGGAATATCATTCGAAAAAATATTCACAAATTCTTCATGAGAATCATTGCTTATTTCCCGTGAAGCACGATAGAGTCGAATGGCTTCTTTCATGTTTCCCGAAGCCAATTGAATATGCCCGGCATTAAGATAATCGGTCGAATTGGGATTTTTCGCCAAAATCTGATTGGAATAATTCATTGCTTGCTCGTGTTTTCCGATTAAAAAAGAGCACCAACTAATAGCTCGCCATGCTTTTTCTTTATTTTTAGCCAAATATTCGACTTTAAAATAATATTTTAAGGCTTGATCATATTCTTTTAAATTGAGATAACAATGTCCGATATTTAGTTGTATCGCCATATTATCCGGATTTAATTGTTGGGCTTTGTTGTAGTAATGCAAAGCTTCTTCCGGTTTTTTGAGTATTCGGTAACAATAAGCCAATTTTTTTATTGTCCACGAATTATTGGCATTTAACAATTCTGCTTTTTGATAGTTTTCCAGTGCTTGTTTGATGTCGCCCATCATTTGCAGGCAATATCCTCTTTTTTGATAAAGCACATCATTATTGGTTTCGGTTTTCGGCAGTATTCCGAAAATATCGGAAGCTTCCATAAAATAGTTTTTATTGAAATAATATTCTCCGATAATGAATAAACTGTCTTTATCTTTTATTATTCGGTTGATACTCGGTATTTTATATAATTCGGGTTTGGCTTCAAAAATATCTTCAAAATCAGCTCTTTTCGGATGCAGTTTATAAAATCGGTACAAATCCTGTATGTATTGACGAGTATGATGGTCGATTTTTCTTGTAGGATTGGTTAATTCTTCCTTTTGCATATTTTGCATGGCTTCATTTTCTGCGGAAAACTGACTTGTCATCATTTTTCGATAATTTTCTGGCATTTGCAAAATGCTCAGATAAAAAGAATATTTATCGGAATCACACAACATTTTGGAATTCATTAATACCTTCGCAAATTGAGTTAATTCCTGATTTTCGAAAGCGTCGCTCGGAATGGTAAAAGGAGTGAACCAATGACTTAACTCATCAAAAAACGGATAGTTTTTTAAATGTGTAAACGACGAGTGCATAATATCGGCACCTTCCAATTGTAATTCGCTTAGTTCTTGCAACTTATCTTGAAGTCCTGTATCTTCGATTATTTTTTGCCATTCCGGATTTCTTTCATCAATTCCGCTTTCGGATATAAAGTCGTCCATTTTAATTTGATTTCCCAATTTAGGATTCATTTTCATCATTTCAGGAAGCAGTTCGTCATTTATTTTTCGGGTTATTTTTTCGGTTTCTTTGCTTAAAATAAACTGTAGCAGCACATGTCGAATTTGATAAATAAATTTAGAATCTTCTTTTAATTGCTCTAAAAGTGACAGAATCGAAGGGTAAAGAAATAAACGATTATTGTATTTTCTGAGAAATAAAACAATTCCGGTAAGCGCACGCACTCTCACTTCTTCTTGTTTATTCATCGCTGCCTCGAAGAGGACAATGGCTTTTTTTTCGTCGAAACATTCCAGTAAATTCAATGTAATTCCGGAAATGATAAGGCAAGGCAAGTAGGTTGTATCCGGCTGATTTTTGATTAGATTCGACCAATTTTCTTTCTCTGAATCTGTCCATGCATCGCTTAACCAGACGGAATAAAATATTTTTCTTGCAAATTCTTCTTTTTGTTGCTCCAAATCTTTCAGATGATTGTTTCGTTCTTCATCTTCCAAAACACTCAGCAAGGCAATTTTCCCGTATACATCTTCTAATGATTGAAAAAGTTGTTCGGTTGTTTCCGGTACGTAATAATGATAATGTCTTCTTTTTTCATAAAAAAGAGAATTATCATTGGAAGTTTTCAACTGTAAATAAGCCAAATCGGTTATTTGATATAAAGAATAAATAATGTTGTTGTACACTTTTTCTCTTTCGGAATCCTGTATTCCTTCTTGAAAATACTTCAGCATAATTTTGTAAGTATCTTCCAAAGAATTTAATTTTTCCTGCGACTGCCAATTTTGCAGTTGAGACAAAAATAACGCAATGAGTTCGAATACTTTTTTTAGTTTTTTATCCTCTAAAACGGCAATTATTTGGTTGTATTGGCTATCTATTTTCTGTCTTGTATCCATGTGATGTAATTTCTTGGGTTAAATTAAATTCAGCCCTCACCTTTAATATAGAATAAAGAATCAAATATTATGCCTTTGTCCGATACGACAAAATGGCTTTGTGTCCCCATTCCTTTGAGTTTGTCAGGATTGTTTCATTTGATTAGATTTTCAATCCGTTCCCTTAAAGTTCGTTTTGTATCGATGATACGTTTTACTTCGTCGGATATTTCTTTAATCTTATTTTTGTCTTTATGGATAGGCAAAACTAATTCATAAAATCTGTCGCCAATAGTTGAGATTGTTCCCTGAATAAATGTATATTTAACAATTTGTTTTTGAACAATCGGCGTGTTCAGTAAATAAAGTAAATAAAACGGATTTATTTTATTTGTGTCGGAAACTCGAATTTTAAGTAAATGACTTTGAATAATAATTTTTTCTTCCTGTTTTGTGACGATTGCACTTCTACCAATCAAAAAAGTTCCATCTTTAACAAACAAAATATCGTTTTCTTTTACATCTTGTTGCGTTTTGTATTGTTCGTAAATTTCTTCCGGAACGCATTTTATCGGGTCTATTTTCAACTCCCAATTGACAATATCGCTTGTGCGAATGAATGGGATATCACCTTTGCCGTAAAACTGCGACCCGATTTCATTACCTCGTCTTATTTTCAATATTTTCTCATCAACTAACTGTTTGACAGTTTTTATTTCATAATCGCTTGAATTTTCAAGTTCGATAATTTCCTGTTGTAATTCCGGATCGTAATAATCGGGAATAAAAATCCAATTTTTTATCTGCGAATAATTAACAACAAAACCTAAATGAGATTTTTTTTCGAGTTTATTTTGTAAATAAAATTGGTATTGCTCTGCAACCAATGAAATTTCGTCATCAACCATTTTATTTCCTTCACTATCAAAAATAAAAGAACCGTCTTTGTTGATTTTATATATTTCTTTGCCGTTTTTATTATGTCCGCAACTTGCGGGAATACTCATAAAAACAGAATAATTATTACTTGCAGGTTTCCCTTTTTTTAAAATCAATACACTTGTTTTGAAGTGCGTATTCGGTTGAAAAGTTTCCGTTGGCGTACTGATTATTGCCTCAATTTGTGCATTTTGAGTAATTAAATTCCAAATATAACGGTCGGAAGGATTGCCGAAAGTCCCTTCCGGCAAAACGATTGCCATTCTGCCACCGTCTTTCAGCAGTTGCAAACATTTTTCAATAAACAGAATTTGCGGCGGTTGCTCGTCTTTTAATTTACCTTTTACATATTCGTTATTTTTGATAGCCCAATTGTATGCAAGTTCAAACTGTTTTAATTTGTCTTGGCCCTTGACTTTAATTTTGTCGCCAAAAGGAGGATTTGTAAGTACGGCATCAAAAGTTCCCAATTCTACTTTTGACTTTGTTTCGGAACGCCAATTTTTCGGATTTTCCAAACTGTCTTCGCAGAAAATTCCTGTTGTGCCGTCACCGACTAAATTCATATACGCTTTAGCAACTTTGCTCAAAAAATAATCTTTGTCAATGCCTCTGAAATTTTTGGTTGCAACTTCAATTTTCTTTTTGCTGATTTCTACATCATTCCAACCCAAAGCCAGATACTTTTGGTTGATTTTGTCCCAAACGAATTTTAAGGATTCAATTAAAAATCCGCCACTTCCACAAGCAGGATCAATGATTTTGTCATTTTCGGTTGGTTGCAAAATATCAACAATCATTTTTACCACATTACGAGGCGTAAAAAATTGTCCCGAACCGCCTTTCAAAGCGTGTCCGATAAATGTTTCAAAAGCGTCGGCAATAACATCCCGTTCGCTTTGCATTAGAGAATAATTTTGTAATTCGCCGACAATGAAAAGCAACGATTGTGTATCTAATGTGATTTTATCTTCGTTGTCGATAACTTCCGGCAAATTAGTTTTTACTTCCTTAAATAAATCCAAGATACGTTTTTCTACATCTTTAGGCTTTTCACCGATTCC
>JAIRRK010000001.1 GCA_031256015.1 Dysgonamonadaceae bacterium | reverse complement strand
ACATATTCGTAAATCATGTCCCATATTTCGGTTATTCCGTTTTTATAATATCCCGAATAGGTTAAAACCTTGGGAGTCCATCCCGAAGGCGGCAAAGGGAACAAATGCAATGCGTTTTTGTATTGATTGGCGGCTAATTCGGCTTTATCGATATTATTTCCGTCGGCCTTATTCACTACGATTCCGTCGGCCATTTCCATGATTCCCCGCTTGATGCCTTGCAGTTCGTCTCCGGTTCCGGCCAGTTGAATTAACAGGAAAAAATCGACCATCGAATGGACAGCCGTTTCCGATTGTCCGACTCCGACTGTTTCGACAAAAACAGTATCAAATCCGGCAGCTTCACACAAAACAATTGTTTCGCGCGTTTTGCGTGCCACCCCTCCCAAAGAGCCGGCCGAAGGCGAAGGCCGGATAAACACATTCGGTTCACGCGAAATTTCTTCCATTCGCGTTTTATCTCCCAGTATGCTTCCTTTCGAACGTTCGCTGCTCGGGTCAATCGCCAACACAGCCAATTTCTTATTTCTCCGGTGCAACAGATGCATTCCGAAAGCATCGATGGATGTACTTTTCCCGGCACCCGGAACCCCCGTGATACCGATACGGACGGAATTGCCCGAATAAGGCAAACATTTTTCGATTACTTCCTGAGCCAAGGATTGATGCTCGCTGATTTGACTTTCCAAAAGAGTTACCGCCTGACTCAATACGGTAATGTTTCCTTTCAGGATTTGTTCTGTATATTCGGAAGAAGTGTAACTCTGTTTCGACTTCCTTTTTTGCAAATAAGGATTTACGACAGGAGGAGATGAAATTCCTTCATTTACGATAAGTCCCTTGTATTTAGGGTCATTTTCCGGATGTGCGGGTTTATTTTTCATTGGAAGAAATCTGATTTTAATTCCCGGCAAAGTTAAAGAATTAATGCAAGAAATCCTGATGTTTATGGAGTGTTTTGTTAAATATCGAAGAATTAAAAACATTTCGGTTAACCGGAACTCCCGATTTTATTGTAAATTTGCCTCATGGCCGGCATATACATTCATATCCCTTTCTGTAAAACACGTTGTATTTATTGCGATTTCTTTTCTTCCGCCAAGAAAAAAGGAATGGCGCAATACGTAACCGATTTATGTAAAGAGTTATCGAAAAGAAAATCCTATTTGGAGAATAAACGAATCGAAACGATTTATTTGGGAGGAGGAACTCCCTCTTTGTTACCGGCTTCGGGTCTTGAAAAGATATTCGATGAGATAAAGAATATTTTTGAATGTGATTGGAATTCAATGGAAATCACACTCGAAGCCAATCCCGACGACATAACAAAAGACTATTTGAATACGATAAAGAATCTTCCTTTCAACCGGATAAGCATCGGTGTTCAAAGTTTTAACGATGAAGAACTGAAATTTCTGAACAGACGACACGATGCCCGATCGGCCCGAAAAGCGGTGAAACTCTGTAAAGCGTTCGGATTTGAGAACATCAGCATTGATTTAATGTACGGTCTTCCCGATCAAAGCATGAAGAATTGGAAGAAAAGTATCTGGCAAACGGTTGATTTGAATATTCAGCACATTTCGGCCTACCACTTAATTTATGAAGAAAAGACACGGTTGCATCGCCTTTTGACTATCGGGAAAATACATCCGGTTGATGACGACCGGAGTCTGCAAATGTTCGAGAAATTAATCGACGAATCGGCCGATGCCGGCTTTGAGCAATACGAGATTTCTAATTTTGCGAAACAAGGCTGCCGGTCGATACATAATTCATCTTATTGGAACGGCAAACATTATCTGGGCATAGGAGCTTCGGCTCATTCATTCAACGGAATCAGTCGGCAATGGAACCGAGCTTCGTTCGATTATCTGAAGTCGGAACCCGAAATGGAAATAATCGACGAGAAAACAGCCTACAATGAATTTATTATCACACGCTTGCGAACGATGAAAGGAATTAATCTTCCGGAACTGGAAACGCTTTTCGGCGAAGAGAAAACAAATCACATCCGGAAGCAAAGTCGGATATACATTCAAAAGAATCAGATGGAAATCCGGGATAGTCATTTGCGATTAACCCGAAGCGGCATTTTTGTTTCCGACGGAATGATGCGCGATTTGATGATTTAATGCGAAGCTAAATACGCATTGTAATAGCGTTGATTTCCGGTAACTTCTTCTCCCAGCCATTCGGGCTTTTCAAAAGATTCGGTTTCGGATTGAAGTTCCAGTTCGGCAATAACCAATCCTTCGTGATTTCCGTGAAAGACATCCACTTCGTAAATATGATTTCCAAACGGAACATAATTCCGTTCTTTTTCTATCAATCCGGATTCAACCAAGGTCGTCAACATCTTTTCGGCGTCATCTACCGGAATAGGATACTCGAATTCCGGATGCGCAAAACCGTTGGAGTCGGGTGCTCCTTTAATCGTCAGAAAGGCTTTGTTCCCTTTTATTCTTACCCTGACTGTTTTCTCCGGCCTTGTAATCAAGTAGGCCTGAATAATAGATTCTTTGGAGATTACGAAAGGAGTAAAATCTCCCTTTACGAGGAACTTGCGTTCTATTTCGATATGCTTGTTTCTTTTCATTTCCATCTGTTCCGGCATTTATTTAATGGTAACCATGGTTGCTCCGAATCCGTATCTTCTAAACGATGCATCTTGTACAAAACAATGTTTGTGTTTGGTTTTTAATTCCGAAAGAATGGCATTTTTCAATACTCCCTCTCCCTTTCCGTGAATAAAAACAATTTTCAATCCTTTTTTATTTTTGTTTTCTCTCATCACCTCTCG
>JAIRRK010000142.1 GCA_031256015.1 Dysgonamonadaceae bacterium | reverse complement strand
TCTTTTTTTTAGTTATATCGTATATGAGATTCATATTGTTTTATTATTTGTTTTATACGTTTTTTTGTATCCGGGTGCAAAGCTAATCACTTTTTCTTAATATTTTGCAAATTCAAGAGAAAAAATGAAGAAAAAGTTTATTTTTTTTGTTTTTCTTGTTTTCAGTTCGCGTTTGCGGGTTCTTAGTTCTTAACTCTTAACTCTTAGTTCTTAGTTCTTGTTGAGATACCTCCTTGAAATAATATTGCCGGTTTTCTCCATCGGGAGTAATCAGGCAAAGCAGTCCATCGTCCGCAACCCGGACTATTTCGGCTTCGAATTGCCCGTCTTTATCTTGATACGGATAAAAACCTTCGGATCGGTAAAGCGATTTTCGGTATTCTTCATTTATCGATTCGTATTCCCCTGATTTCAATTGCTCGTACCGGCCGTTTATTTTATCCGATAATTCCCGCAACAGAATTTCCTTATCGACGGCGACATCCAGAATCTGTTTCATGGAAACCGGATTAGGTGCTTTCCCCGAAAAAACATCCTGATTCACATTGAGTCCAATCCCGACAATGGATTGAGAAAGCTTCTTCCCGATGATATTATTTTCGATTAATATGCCGGCTATTTTTTTGTCTTCGAAATAAATATCATTCGGCCACTTGATGCTCACACAATCCATGTAGGCGTCCAATGTTTCTTTTATTCCCAAAGCAACCGCCTTCGATAACAGAAAATTTCGGGCGACGTCCAGAAAAGAAGGATAAAAAAGGATGCTGCATGTTATGTTTTTGTTCGGTTCGGATTCCCATTCGTTTCCGGATTGGCCTCGTCCCGCTGTTTGATTTTCCGCGAGAACAAGGGTTCCTTCTTCCGGAGTTTGTTTTTCCGACAGCTCTTTCAGGAACAAGTTGGTGGAAAGTGTTTGTTCAAGCCTGATTATATTCATTTCTTAATTTGGCGGGCAGTTTCTTGATGACTTCTTCAACAGAATGACGTATCCAGAATTTAACCGTTTCATCATTCATTTCCCTGTTCAAATAGATGGTATTCCAATATTTTTTATTGAAATGATAAGCCGGAGTAACACAGGAATATTCTTCCCTCAATTCGACGGCTTTGTCCGGGTCGCATTTGACCGAAACTTGTAATTCCGAAGCATCCAAACGAATCAATGCAAACATTTTATTGCACACTTTCAATACCAAAGACACCTCGTCGAAAGGAAGAGATTCTTCCGCTTTTTTAATCGAAATACAAAATTGATACAGTTCTTCTACATTCATCGGTCGAGTTTTTATAAAGTAAACCGCACGAAATTACTAAATTAAACAATAAAACAGCGGAATTGATTCAATAAATTTCTGCGTATCGAGCTTGCACAACAACTAATAGACATTCATCGGCGGATAAAAAGCATCCTCTATGTGTTCGATTTGAAAATTCGGATAGCTCCCCGTGATACAAATAACATCGAATCGGACAGGAAGGTCAATGTCAAAATGTTTGATATAACAATCGGTTGCAGTGACGATTCGGGATATTTTCAGTCCGGTTACCGCCGATTCGGGCGAATCCCAATTCCCCGAACGGGTTTTTACTTCAATGACAATCAGCTCATCGTCCTTTTGGGCTACAATATCCAATTCCAAGTGACCGTATCGCCAGTTCAGATGTAAAATCCGGAAAGAGCGTTCTTTCAAGTAATTAACGGCAGCCGTTTCACCTTCTTTCCCTAGTTTATAATGTAAAGCCATGGTTAAATGTTTTTTTTTGACAAATATATCATTCTTTTTCTTTTTATTTCAAAGTGAAGACCTTAAATTTGCAGTCGGAATGAAAAAGATGAAGAAAAAGAAGCTGAATGTTTCTCCTCCGGTCAGAGATAAACGCATCACCTGTTTATTGAGCGAGGAGGAATACAACCGTATTAACAATTACTTGGAAAAATATAAGATAAGTAATCGTTCCTACTGGATGCGACAAACATTACTTGCTCAGATTTCTTCGGTATTGATAGATAGAGACTATCCTACCCTCTTTAGCGAAAATGAAATGCGACGATAATCTAAAATAGTTACACAATGAAAATAAAAATCTTTTTTACTTTATTATTTACCGTTTGTATGTTAAACTCTTGTAATGCAAATACTCAAACTTACACCATCGAAACAACCGAAGGGAATATAAAGGTTGTATTGTACGAAGAAACGCCTTTGCATAAAGCCAATTTCGAGAAATTGGTCGATGAAAAGGCTTACGACGGTGTGCTTTTTCATCGTATTATCGAAAACTTCATGATTCAAACCGGTGATTTATCCACCAAGCCGAAAGCTGAAAACGATTCACTGCAAAGTCAGCCTCCGACGGAAGAGGAACTGATTCCGGCTGAATTTGTTTCGGAATATTTTCATAAAAAAGGTGCTTTGGCGGCTGCCCGTATGGGAGACCACGTGAATCCCGAAAAGAAATCTTCTCCTACTCAGTTTTATATTGTTCAAGGAACGACTTATTCCGGAAATCAACTGAAAGATTTGGAAGACGGCACCGGTAAATATTGGAACAACGAGAAAAAAGAAGTTTACAAAACAATCGGGGGAACTCCTTTCTTGGATAAAGACTACACCGTGTTCGGAGAAGTGGTTGAAGGGTTGGACATCGTGGATAAAATTGCCGCTACGCCTACCGGCCCTGGGGATTATCCTCTTAATGAAGTTCGTATTATTACGATAACCAAAGATTAGGCTTTCTTTATGTCGGAATTTCTCAACGACGAGTATTACATGAAACAAGCTCTCTCGGAGGCTCGAAAAGCTTTCGACAAGGGAGAGATTCCCGTGGGTGCCGTCGTTGTAAGCAATAACCGAATCATTGCGCGAGCTCATAATTTCACGGAGACATTGAATGATGTAACTGCTCATGCCGAAATGCAGGCCATTACTGCGGCGGCTTCGGTATTGGGCGGGAAATATCTGCTTGATTGTACGCTTTACGTAACGCTGGAACCGTGCGTTATGTGTGCCGGAGCTTTGGGCTGGTCGCAGATTTCCCGCATTGTTTACGGCGCGAAAGATGAGAAGAAAGGGTATTCCTTGTTTGCCGTTCAGGCTTTGCATCCGAAAACGGAAATTACTTCCGGAATCATGGCAGAAGAGGCTTCCGATTTATTGAAAAGTTTTTTCCGACAAAAGCGATGAAAAAAATATTAATCACCGGCGCAAGCGGATTCATCGGAAGTTTTCTGGTTGAAGAAGCCATCCGCAGAGAGTGGCAAACTTGGGCGGGAATCCGAAAAACAAGCAGCAAAAAATTCCTGCAAGACAAACAAGTTCAATTCATCGACCTTTCTTTTTCGGACAAGCTTTCATTAACGAAACAAATACAACAACATGTTTCGCAATACGGGAAATGGGATTACATCGTTCACAATGCCGGAGTAACCAAATGCCTGAATCCCGCCGATTTCGATAAAGTAAACTACTTTTTCACGAAAAATCTGGTCGAAAGCTTAATCGAAACAGGTAATATCCCCGAAAAATTTATCTTGATGAGCAGCTTGAGTGCTCATCATCCGGAAGCCCATACGGTATATGGACAAAGTAAACTGAAAGCGGAGAAATGGCTCGAAAGTCAAACCCGATTTCCTTATATAATCATTCAGCCGACAGGAGTATACGGCCCGCGCGAGAAAGATTATTACATCATGCTGAAAACAATCAAGTCGGGATTGGATATCGCAGCCGGAATGAAGCCGCAAATCTTAAGTTTCATCTATGTGAAAGATTTGATTCGAGTGGTTTTTCTTGCTTTGGAAAGCGAAATCACAAATAAAAGTTATCCGGTAGCCGACGGAAAATCTTATACGGATGAAGAATATACCCGAATAGCCAAAAATGCTTTGAACAAGAAACATGTTTTGAAGTTACGTGTTCCTCTTTTTATATTGAAAACGGTATCCATTCTGGCGGAAGGGTTTTCCAAAATGGCCAAACAACCTTCGACACTCAACCGGGATAAATATCAAATTATGAAACAGCGGGATTGGAGTTGCGATATATCGGCAATCCGAAACGATTTCCATTTTGAAGCGGAGTATGATTTGGAAAAGGGCATGAGAGAATGTGTGAGTTGGTACAAGGAAAATAAATGGTTGTGATTTCGTTATTTAATCCTCCTTTCCATTCGAACATTCATATAAAAGATAGGGCCGGCGTTGTTGTATAAAATGTTCCACGTCTTTCTTCCAAACAGCTTTAATCTCTCGAGCGGATTTTCCTTCCATTATCATTTTCTCCACATAATCTACTCCTATCAGATTTCGGAAAAAGGAGGTAAAAAACTTTTCTCCTATCTTCAAATTCGTGTACGCGTCAATCAGGTAATTCAAGTTAATGCCCTCTTCCCAAATCGATTCATCCGGAATATTCCTTAAATCAACCCCGTGACAAACTTGATTCAAACAAGGAGGTTTTTTCGCTCCGGGTATGCTTTTCGGCGTGAAAGAAAATGAACGGTTTTTCATTTTCGGATGTCCGTAAACTTGAAAAGGGAAAGCGGTTCCTCGTCCCAAACTAACCGGAGTCCCCTCAAACAAACAAACGGAAGGATACAGATAAATCGACTTCATGTTCGGTAGATTGGGCGAAGGAGCTATCGGCAGTTGATATTTCATTTGATGCGTGTAATGTTTGCACGGAATAACAATCAGTCGGCATTTCTTTTTTTGAGGCAGCCAACCTTCTCCGTTAATCATCTTCGCCAATTCCCCCAAAGTCATTCCGTGAACGACGGGAATCGGCAAATATCCGACTCCCGATTTATATTTCATATCCAAAATCGGTCCGTCGACATAAAATCCGTTCGGGTTGGGTCGATCCAGAATAATCATCAGTTGATTATTGTCGGCACAAGCATCCATCATTTTATACATGGAGATATAATAAGTATAGAACCTTAATCCTACATCTTGAATATCAAAAACAACCACATCCAGTTTCGACATGATTTCCGGAGAAGGTTTTCCGGTTTTTGTTTTGTAAAGAGAATAGATGGGGATTCCCGTTTTTATATCGACGGAATCATCGATTCTTTCCCCGGCATCGGCATCTCCTCTGAAACCGTGTTCCGGAGCAAAGACAGTTACGATATTCATTTTCGAACGGCAAAGCAAATCAACCAAGTGTTCATCGCCCACCATTCCGGTATGATTAGAAAAAACACCGATTCGTTTTCCTTCCAATAAAGGAAAATATTCGTCTGTGGATTCGGCTCCGACAACGATTCTTTCTTCTTCGGCCAATAAAGCGAAAGAAGTGCATCCAAATATCAATAACAGGAGTATTCTTTTCATCTCGACAAAAATAGAATAAATTGTGATGCAAAAGAAACCTTTTGATTCTTTTCAGACTAATTTACTCAGCAATTTATGCCCGATTCGACAGAATATACATTTCTTCTGGTCGCAATATTCTCTTTTTAACTGGATGAAAGCCTGACTGTCTCCGGCATGTTGAATATTAATCTGTCTCCTTTTGAACAAATTAACGATGAAATTATTTTCCGGTTTCAAGGATTCCAATAATCCGATGGCTTTGGTTATGCACTCTTCCTGACGGTTTTTCTTTCCATAAGCAAATAAGACAGGAACAACTACGTTGATAATCAGAATATCAATGGCCGATAAACCCAACTTCTTGGGCCGGAAAGAAGCCGCTTTTTTGAAATGATAATGCGTCTCCCAAAATGCGTGTATTTCCGTATCAAATAACAATCGAAAACTTTTCAACTCCGTCTCTTTCAATAAGCAGGAAAATATCCGTAATTGTTTTCTGACTAATCCGGCCAGTTGAACAATCTTCACATGAGGAAAATTGTTCGGACGAATTTTCAGGCTTTTA
Source organism: Dysgonamonadaceae bacterium (assembly GCA_031256015.1). Taxonomy (GTDB): domain Bacteria; phylum Bacteroidota; class Bacteroidia; order Bacteroidales; family Azobacteroidaceae; genus Azobacteroides. The sequence continues at coordinate 7,152 of JAIRRK010000142.1, read as the reverse complement.
AAGAGGAATGAAGGCAACGGAGATAAATCGTATTTCTTTGATAAAAATTGATATTCGTCCCGAAGCGATTGATAATAACTATCTTCTATATCATCTGCATCGAGCAATCCGGCTTGACCTAAAAACAACGCTTCGGTTTGTAATTGAGAATCGGAATGTTTCAGAATATATTTCAAAGGAAGGCTTTTTGCCAATCGCTCGAAAGCATCATTGTTGATACCGAATCCGAAATTACGACTTAATACAATGTAAAAAACTTCATCCCAACTGTTGTTATATTCTTCCAACCAATTTTGAATTTGGGTATTTTTTCTTTCTAAGCGTTCCAATAATAAAGCACTCAGCCAATCGTTCACATAAATTTCGGGGAGTTCGTTGATACGGTTCAAACAGGGGATATTCGATTCCGAGTTCATCCAAAGAACATAATCCTCTTTTATGGATTGCGGAATGTTCATCGACCATTGAGGAATTATTCGCCCGGACGAATCCTTTACTTCCCGGTTATTGACTGATTCAACTACGTGCAAAATAACCGAATTGTATGCCTCATCCTGATGGTGATTGTGATTATACCAATCCGATGATTTCAAGTGAATTTCCACGTTTCCGACCCAAAGCTTATCGCCTAATTTGATTTTTGCATTGAAGAAATCCGGACCGGCGTCGGTATTCAAAATTCCCGGATCGATAATTTCCAATGAAGAGCCATCTGTCGTTTCCAATTCAACGGATTGATACAGTTTATGTTTCCAAACATAATGTAATAATTTTTCGATAGTTTTCGTTTTCATATCAAAGATTCATTTTTGGTTAAATACTCCGAGTACAAAGATAAAACTATTACTTTATCTTTTGGCAAATTGTCGAAAAAATACTAAGTTTGTCCCTCTTTAATAATGAATGTTTCATGAAAAAATTATTCTTCGCCGTTGCAATTATTGTTTTTGCGTTTTCACTTCAGGCTCAAAAGACAAATCAAACTCTTTCGTTAGAAAATATTCTGTCGGGAAAATATTCGCCCAAAGGTGTTCAAATGATGCGTTCTCTCCCCGATGGAGAACATTATACTACTTTAAGCAGCGACAATAAGGCTTTATTGAAATACTCTTACAAAACCGGAAAATTAACGGACACTTTGTTTCATGTGGATAAAGTTCGAGGAACAAAATTAGATAAAATACAAGGATATGCAATCGATTCTCGCGGATACCGCATATTGCTATGGAACGAGCAGGAATCTATTTATCGCCATTCATGGAAAGCCAATGTATATGACTACGATGTGAGAAGAAATTTTTTGAAACCGTTATCCGATTCTCCCGGAAAAATAATGATTCCGACGTTTTCCCCCGACGGAAGAATGGTTGCCTTCGTGAGAGAAAACAACATTTGGTTGAAAAAATTGGATTATGATACCGAATCTCAATTGACAAAAGACGGAGAATGGAATAAAATACTGAACGGCATCTCCGATTGGGTTTACGAAGAGGAGTTCGGACAAACGAATTTAATGTCTTGGTCATCCGACAGTCAATTCTTAGCCTTCGTAAAATCGGACGAGACAAATGTACCTGCTTTTTCATTTCAAGTCTTTGACGGCAAATTATATCCCGATTCTTATACTTACAAGTACCCTAAAGCAGGAAATAAAAATTCGACAGTCGGATGTTTTGTTTTCAACATAGAAACCAAAGACACTAAAAAAATGAATGTTCCTTTGGATGATGACGGATATATTCCTTGTATTCGTTTTACCGAAAACCCCGACCAATTAGCGGTAATGACTCTTAATCGTCATCAAAATAATTTCAATATGTATTTTGTCAATCCGAAATCGACGGTTTCCAAACTTGTTTTGCATGATGAAAGTAACTATTACATCGACCCTGATTGGATAATGAATATCCGTTTTTCAAAAGATAATTTTGTTTATGTCAGCGAGAAAGATGGATTTGCTCATATTTATCTTTATTCCATAACCGGCGTTCCGGAAAAACAATTGACATCCGGAAACCGCGATGTAACGAATCTCTACGGATTTAATCCGGAAACGAAAACCGTTTATTACCAATCGGCGGAAGAAGGTCCTTTGTATCGCGATATTTACAAAGTCGACGCAAAAGGAAACAAAACAAAATTGTCCGCTCAAAAAGGAACAAACAATGCTTCTTTCAGCGAGAATTGTCAATACTTCGTGAATACTTTTTCCAATACATCAACGCCTTCCTATGTTTCGTTGCACGATGAAAAAGGAAAGCAATTATCTGTTCTGAATGATAATCACGAATTGAAAGAGCAATTAAAAAACATCCGTTTCTCTCAAAAAGGATTTTTTGCTTTTACCAATGAAAGCGGAGAAACATTGAACGGATGGATGATTAAACCTTCCGATTTTTCTTCCGATAAACAATATCCTTTGGTTATGGTACAATACAGCGGACCGGGCTCTCAGGAAGTACGAGACTCTTACCGAATGGATTGGTATCATTATTTGGCTGAACAGGGTTTCGTTGTTGCGGCAATCGACGGAAGGGGAACCGGAGGAAGAGGAGCCGAATTTAAAAAATGTACTTATCTGAAGTTGGGTTTATTGGAATCGGATGATCAAATAGCCGGCGCAAACTATTTGGGACAACAAAGTTATATCGATAAAAACCGCATCGCTATTTGGGGATGGAGTTTCGGCGGATTCAATACACTTATGTGCTTGAGCCGAGGAAACGGAGTTTTCAAAGCCGGAGTGGCGATTGCTCCCGTTACCGATTGGCGGTTTTACGATACGATTTATACTGAACGTTTTATGCGGACTCCAAATGAAAATCATGAAAATTACGATTTATGCTCTCCTATCAAATTAGCCGATCAATTACAGGGAAAACTGTTATTGATTCATGGAACGGCTGATGATAATGTGCATTATCAAAACACGCTCTATTATTCGGAAGCTTTGGTCAATGCCGGAAAACAGTTCGATATGCAAATATATTCAAATAAAAATCACAGTATCTTAGGATATAAAACCCGGATTCATTTATATAATCGAGTAATTGATTTTCTAAAAGCAAACTTATAAGGAATGAATGACTTGGAGAAAAAGTTGCGGAAACCGGAATGGTTGCGAATCAATTTAGGAAATAACGACAATTTTTCCACTACCGGCAAAATCATAAAAGGCCGTTCGCTTCACACCATTTGTGAAAGCGGAAAATGCCCGAATAGAGGGGAATGTTGGAATCGGAAAACCGCCACATTGATGATTGCAGGAGATATTTGTACCCGCTCCTGCAAATTTTGCAATACCAAATCGGGAAAACCTCTTCCGTTGGACTTGGACGAACCGGCGAAAATAGCTGAATCGATTCGTTTGTTGGGATTGAAACATGCTGTTATTACTTCGGTAGATCGAGATGATTTGCCCGATTATGGTTCTCTGCATTGGGCAAATACCATTTCGGAAGTGAAAAAAGTTAATCCGGAAGTAACGCTTGAAGTTCTTATTCCCGATTTCAGAGGAGACAAAGAATGTATCCAAAAAGTGATTGATACTTCTCCCGATATTATTTCTCACAACATTGAAACAGTCGAACGATTGACTCCCTTTGTTCGCAGTGTTGCAAAATATTCTATCAGTTTAGCCGTGTTGAAACAAGTTGCTTCCTCCGGAATCGCCGCCAAATCGGGATTAATGATTGGATTAGGAGAAACTAAAGACGAAGTTGTAGCTACCATGAAAGAATTGTTCTCGGCAGGTTGCACACTCCTCTCGATAGGACAATATCTTCAACCGGCGAAAAAAAATATTCCCGTAATGGAATATTTTCCTCCCGAAACGTTTTCGGAATATAAACACATTGCCTTAAATATAGGATTCAATCATGTAGAATCCGGCCCATTAGTCCGTTCATCATATCACTCAATCGATTATTTATAAATTATCTGCGAATCGGGCAAACATTCAGATATAATTTTTGTTATACAGAAAGAGAACTAATGCAGATGGCGAACTTTGCAGACCAATCGATGTATTCATGAATGATAAAAAAACTCTAATGCATTTATTAATGCCTATTATGGGAATGATGCCCCTCATGGTATTTTTTCTTTTTAATAGTTTTTCTTCTTATAACGTAACTTTAATTATCACTGTCATCAGTTTACTTGTGTCTTTCCCTTTGAAAGGCTGTATTTTCAAGCAAAAGATAAATTTTACGGTTTATATCGCTACTATTTCCATTTTTTTATTGGTACTGTTTTCTTTATTTTCACCGTTCGATTATCTTTACGAGACAAAAGCTTCGGTTTTTTTAGGCATTTTTTTATCGATAACCCTCTTTGTTTTCTTGCGGTTAAAAGATTATTTCAAAATAAGAATTTTGCAGAAAGACGGTATAGAAGAAGGATTGAAAATTCTGCAACTCGATACCGAGTTTTATGTAGTAAAACTTGCATTGTATATTCAAGGTTCCTATCTCCTCGTAACTCTTTTTTATCAATTATTACCGGATAATTATCATTCTTCTTTTGCCGATTTTTGTATTTATCACGGAATTGTATTGTTATTTATTTTTGCTCATATTATTTATGAATTTTCTCATTGGAATTTTCTGAAAAAGCGATTATCCGATGAAATTTGGTTGCCGATTGTAAACGAATCCGGTGCAGTGAAAGGAAAAGTGGCATTAAGTGTCAGTCTTTTCTCAGGAAATAAATACCTGCATCCGGTGGTTCGTGTCGCTTTAATAAATAAAGGAAAATTATTTTTACAGGAAAGAAAAGATCATTTTTTGAATCAAGTCCATCAATTGGATTATCCTTTTGAACGCTCTCTTTTATTTGAAGAAACATTGGATGAAGGCGTGAAAAAAGCCATTACAAAAAACGGAGGAAGTTCGGAACTTCCTTATCGTTTTATTTTCCGATATGTTTACAAAGATTCGGAAACAAATCGGTTAATCTATCTGTATGCCTGCAATATTTTAGACGATAAACTATTGGATTATCTACACTTGGAGACCGGGAAATGGTGGTTAAACAAGCAAATCGAAGAAAATTTGAATACCGGTTTATTTTCTCCTTATTTTGAAAAAGAATACGAATTGCTGAATACAACCGTTTTAATGGCCGAACGTTTGATGCAGGAACACGAACGGGAAATAGAAGCTCAAATAAGTTCGTAAATTCCACCCGGCATACAACGAATGATTCCTTTCATTTCGAGTTCAAACAACAAAGCGGATAATCGACTGCTCGAAAATCCCGATTTCATCCCAAGCACGTTCAATTGAATCTGCCCGGATTGCCGTAAAAAATGGATTATTTCCTGTTCGTCGTTCGACAAGTTCGGAAAAAGCATTCGCTGAACAGGCGTTTTTTCTTTCATTTTCTCTTTATCCCAACCCATTTCCCGAAAAAGGTCGTCGGCACAGGTAATCAACGCCGCTTTGTTCATCTTTATCAACTTGTTGCATCCGGATGAATAGGTATCGGATACTTTTCCGGGATAAGCAAAAACATCTCTGTTATACGATCCGGCGATGGTAGCCGTACTTAAAGCACCTCCTTTGATGGCCGATTCGACAACAACGGTACAGTCGGCCATACCTGCAATAATACGATTTCGTTTCAGAAAATTTTGTCTGTCAGGATTGGTTTCGGAAACAAAATCGCTTATCAGTCCGCCGTTTTCCATCATTTCCGATGCAATTTTTCGATGGATGCTCGGATAAATCAAATCCAATCCGTGAGCCAAAACTCCAACGGTAGCCAAATTGTTTTTTAATGACGATTTGTGTGCCTGAATATCTATTCCGTAAGCTAATCCGCTAACAATAAGCGTATCCGGACTGTTTTTTTTAATATCCCGAACTAAAATATCCGTCATTTCCCGTCCATAATCGGTTGCATTTCGGGTTCCGACGATACTCACTATTTTCCGTGCGTTCAGGTCGGCGTTTCCTTTCATATAAAGAAGAATGGGAGCGTCGATACATTCTCTCAGGCGAAACGGATAATTTTCGTCCTTAATGAAAAAGGGCGTGATTCCTTCTTTGGCGATAAAATCTATTTCCGCTTCGGCTTTTCTCCGAACATCGGGGTGATGAACGGCGTCGATCAACTCCGGAGGAATCAAAGGAAATTCGGCTTTGCATTGCTGTTTGTTTTCGAATAGGACAGATAAATCTTCCAGCGTATTAACAATTTGTCCGGCGGTAATATAGCCTATTCCTTTTGCCAAGGCAAGAGATATTCGGTATAAAAGATCTTGATGATTCATTTCGGTTAAGGTTCGGTTTATTTTTAATATTGTTATAATCGGGATAATACAGCACTATTCCAAATATTCTTTCATTGCCTCATCGTAGCGGTCTCCTATGGAAAGAACGCCGTTAATCAGTATCACAACGTCGACGGTGGCGGTAGAACACAAGGTATTATCCGATTTTCTTTTAATGGTTTGATTGAAAATGATTCTGGCTCCTTTTCTTTTTACGGTCATGGACGAAATAATCCGGTCACCTCCTTTCAGCGGTGCTTTGTAAAAGATTTCTATTCTCGATACAACCGGGTCTATTCCCTCGTCGTGAGAATCGGAAAAAGAGATACCAATGCTTTCCAAAAACTCGTGACGGGTAATTTCGTAATAATGTTGATAATTCGCATTATTCACGATTCCCTGTGCGTCACATTCGTAATCGCGCACTTTAATTTCCGTTTCAAAGATTTTTTTCTCCATTTATTTTGTTGTCGATTCGTTCATTTTGAATAATTTGTCCGAAGGTCGAACTTTCTCCGGAACTTTCATCGAAAATCGTTCGCCTTTTTTTGTTTCCTCAACGGGATTCAAGTCGACACGTATTTCGTCGGCCTTAGCGAATAAGGCTCCGGTTGTCGGGCCTGTAATCAGCACTTTTTCGCCTTTTCTCAAGCTTTGAGTTTCCATCAGAAATTCGGCGACTCCTAATTTCGAGAAATATTTAATTACTTTCCCGATATATATTTTTCGCTCTGTTGCTTCATTTCCGTATTTGCTGCTCCATTCTCCCAAGCGTTGCCCCAAATAATATCCATCCCAAAATCCGCGATTGAAAACCGTTTTTAATCTTTTATTCCAGTTTTCAATTTGTTCTTCCGTAAAAGAATTGTCGACAT
>JAIRRK010000112.1 GCA_031256015.1 Dysgonamonadaceae bacterium | reverse complement strand
TTTGGAATGAATGACACTATCGGTAAAAATTTTTTCACGTTCCGTATCGAAAATAACTAAGTCGGAATCGAAATCGAAAACTTCGATTTTATTTTTTTGTAAGGTATAAAAAATCTGTCTTGTATTATTTGTGGAAAAAGCAATATAGCGTCCATTCGGATGCCAGCGTGGATATACTCCGGCAGCCATCATCCAAGGGGCTTTCGTATTATATTTTTTCACTTCTCCGTCTTTGGACAGCATTGTTCCGCCTCCGGCTCCACGAAGGTGAAACACCATCATCTCCGGATTGTTCTTATGGAAAGTGTGACAGTTCATGCAATTTTTATCTGTCAATGAATTTTCCAAAATGGGACTTTCCTTATAATTCTCGATACATTGTTGATACAAACCCATATATTGCCATGCGTTATAGCCCGGTTCTATCAATCGGTACGCGATGTACGGGTCGACGGCATCTTGGGCAATCGAATAAATCTGGTCGTTATATTTGGTCCACTTTCCGTTTTTCTTCGAGAAAATTTTGATGATTAATTCTTCTCCTTTGTTGTTTTCCAACAGGTTCTTCCATTTTTTAATGGGGATAATCACGTTATCTTTTGTTTTTATCTCAAAAGAATCTTTTCCTTCCACGGCAAGGCGGACAAGAAATTGATCGGCCTCTTCCAGTATCTCGAAATTCAACGGAGCGATATTATAAGGGATATAAGTTCCTTCGTATTCCGGCCGGATTTTCGCATTTTCCTCAAGGAAAGTATAAGAATCAACGGAAGGAGTGCATCCGCAAATAAGCAGACAGAGAAAAAAAGTTATGATGATTTTATTATTCATTGTGCGCAAAATATTTTATTGATAAACTGACATGTTCGGGATGTTTTCAAGCATCATCGGTTTGACATACCTGTAATATACCCAATACGTATTTTTATATTTTTCGGTTACATACTTAACCGCTCGAGGTGTTTTTGCTTTTTGTATATCATTATTCAGGCTCGTAAAACCGGCTATTGTTTTCTCTTGTATGCCATACTTCCGAATTAATTCCGGACGATTATTCAGAGCTAAAATAATTAAAGCTTCTTCGAAAGCACGAGGCAATTTTTCGTAATTCATTTTATCATAATAGGCATCCATCAATTCCAAGAATTTAATCATGTCTTTTTTGAGCAACAAAAATGCGGCAAAATACTCAAAAGCTTTTTTGTTCCGTTCATTTTCGTGGAGCATCGTGAGAAAATTGTATTCCTGCATCCCTGACGAGAAAAAGAAGTTATGAAATTCGGCCACATCGGGAAGTCCGGGTATTTTATATTCAGAATCAGTCAACGATTTTTCGTAATGTTCTCGTTGTTCTTTTGCCCAAGTTTTGAAAACAGGAGATTTCTCGAATAAGCGAATATATTTTTCGAAACTTCCGGTATCTTTTCTTTGCATACCGGTTTGTACGATACGTCTCATTGCTTTGGAGCTATGTTCATAAGGACTTACGACTAATGCTTCGAATGCGCATTGTTCAGCAATTGCAGGAACTCCCAAACGATAATACAACTCACCGATATATAAATCGGTTGTATGATTCAGTGCCCAAGAGTCGAATAATCCGTAAGTACCTGTCTGGCGGTAAGTAAACATTTCGGAAACCAAATCTCCCTTTTCCAAGTGAGCGATGTTCAAAAAATAAGCAACAGGAACTGCGACCGCATTGGAGTATTTTTTACTTTTTCCCAACTTTATTACCTGATCCCAATTTCCTTGTTCCACTTCATAAGCCATTTCTAAAACGGCTTCTATTTCCTTTTTCTTGAAATTACGCACTCCCCAAACCGATACACAGACAATTAAAACCACATTGAAAATAACCGGAATGTATGGATTTTTTTTGACGGAAACCGACTTTCTGTTCAAATACAATCTTCCTGTCAAATATGCAATGGGGACAGCCGACCAAGCAACCAAATAAATGTTGTTAGTAATCACGCTATCAAAAGGAGAAACATTCAGAAAAGCGGTTTTCAGTGTTGTGACATAAATGAATAAATAAGCGATATATGGTGTTAAAGCAGCCGCAATCAAACAAAGCAATAAAAACAAATACGATTTTTTCTCTTTAAAAAGCTCATCGATTAAAAGCAGTCCCGTAAATATCAAAGCATTTCCGGCCGTTAAAAAATACATCAAAAAGTACAATGCAATTCCGCATGTGTATCTGAATTTGTCGCTTATTTTGATATAAACAAGAAAAGCGAGCAAGCCAATCAATATACCCAAGAAATGAGCCAATCGAACATCGATTCCTGCATTCCCCGTATTATAAACGAATAATAACACGACCGGAACTATCAATGCAACGGAAAAGAAACGATAAATATCTCCGTAATGTTTCAAAATACACAGCGATACCCCATAGATAAGAACCAATATCAATGACAAAATAACAGACCCTATTATCGGATAATGATAGAATTGGGAAAGAAAAGAACTTAAATATAAAAGCAATCCTCCCGGAACGGAAATATAATTTTTAAAATAGATAAAATCAGTATGAAAAAATTGAATTTCCGATATGAATTTGATAATACTGTATTTATATGCGGTTATTATCCAAGAAAAAGAAAATCCGGCAAAGAGGAGTCCGGTTACCCAAGCCGAAAACCGCGGGAGCATGGAAAAGTTTGATTTCATCATAATTCGTATATTTTTGAATGTTGCAAAAATAATTAAAAGTCAACAATAAACAGCTAAAAAATAGGATAATCCGTATTTTGATTTTCTTTTACGGCAATACATTCCATTTCAATCAACCAACCGGGACGACATACCGGAGCCGATAAAAATACTTTGGGAACATCCGGAAGATATGTTTCGACATATTGCTTGACAACAGGATAATCCGCCGTATCACGCAGATAAATAATGAGATGAGCCAAATCGCCGAAATCGGAATGAGCTTCTTTCAGCAAAGTTTTTATGTTTTCAAATGTTCTTTTTGTTTGACTTAGAACATCATGAGGTGCTACAATTTCTCCGTCTTTATCTATACTGGCGGTTCCGGAGATAAAGACATGACTTCTGTCTCCGAATTGAACTTCTGTTCCGCGTTCAAAAGTAACACCGTATTTATTTGTCGGACTTAAATTCTCCAAAGCCCGAAGATACTTCACTTGTTTACTTTGTATTCCTTTGATGGCATAAGCATCCATAAAAACAAGAACTTGAGGATAAATAAAACGGCCTTCGATTCCGGTACTTGCAACATAATGTGTTTTTTCTGTCAGATTCTCTTCCGCGAACAGTTCTCTTCGGGCAACAACCATCTCTTTATAATGAGTATCGACTCCCTGAACATAAATCCATGTACGAATCAAGTTGTCAAAAAACGTCATGCGTTCTTTTTGAAACAATTCCTTCAGGACGGAAAAAATCCCTTGTGTTTGTTCATACTCCCGCTTATCCGGCGAATGGTAGAGTTGAGTGTAAAAAAGATGTTCATAAGAAGAATGGGAAGCGGTTACATATCCGTTTTCTTGTTTTATGTCAACATTGTCTATGCAATAAAGCCAAACTGCCAATTTGGAATTATTCAAAGGAGCTTGCCCCACAACAGATACGGCACAATTTTCCGGGAAATTCACATACTCGCATTGATTAACCGGATCACTTAAAAAATAACGACACCAAACCAATGATGCGTTTGTACTCAATACTTCAGACCGAATATATCTCCATGCTTCTTCCGTATTTTCAAGCTGTTGCCGAAAACTTAACATCGGGTCGGTCACATTCATCATAAAATGATATTCGGTATTACCTCCCGATGATGAGAAAGCTGCATATTTAATTTCTATAGCTAATTGATTTAAAAGTAAGTGCGTATATTTCATGATAAAAGAATATCAATCGAAGTCCAATGTATTTAAATATCGTTCTGCCTCGATAGCGGCAATGCAACCGGCGGCGGCGGCAGTGATTGCCTGACGGTAATCCGGATCGGCCACATCTCCGGCGGCATAAACACCGGGAATATGAGTTCGAGTTGTTCTATCTATCGTTTTGATAAAACCATAATCATCAACAGGAAGATAGTGCGTAAAGACTTTTGAATTAGGATTATGTCCGATTGCCAAGAAAAATCCATCGATAGCAATATCGAACCTTTTCTCGTTGTCTTTTCCCGAATTACTGACCAAGTCAGCTCCTTCCAGCATTTCCTTTCCGAATAATCCGATGGTGTTTGTATTGAAAAGAATTTCTATTTTCGGATGATTCATCACTCTATCCTGCATTATTTGAGAAGCTCTCAAACAATCTTTTCTGACAATCATGTAAACTTTATTTGTCAATCCGGCCAGATACAAAGCTTCTTCGCAAGCCGAATCGCCTCCTCCCACGATGGCAACGTCCTTTTTCCGATAAAAAAAGCCGTCGCAAGTAGCGCAAACCGAGACGCCTTTTCCTGCATATTTTTGTTCATCGGAAATTCCCAACATTTTTGCACTTGCTCCGGTTGCAATAATCAGCGTTTCCGTTTCAATCTCTTCACTTTCATCGATGATAAGTTTATAAGGCCGTTTTGATAAATTACATCCCGTAACAACCCCTGTTCGTATGTCGGTTCCGAAACGTTCGGCCTGCTTTTTCAGATCCTCCATCATATCGAATCCCGAAACGCCATTCGGATAACCCGGAAAGTTTTCTATTTCGGTAGTCATGGTCAATAATCCCCCCGGTTGCATTCCCTGATACAAAACAGGATTAAGATTCGCTCTTGAAGCATAAACAGCAGCAGTATAACCGGCCGGACCGGAGCCTATTATAAGGCATTTCGTTTTTTCTGTTTCCATAATTTATCTAAGATCGATAATGTCAGCATCCGGATATTTGTTTGTATCAAATACGAACAAACTATCTGTCAGATTCAGATTTTTTTGATAGTTATTTACGTGAATAATATTCTCAATCCGGTTATTGTAGTAAAGATGAATTTTAACGGGCATCAAATCGGTTGCACTTATTTGCATGATGATTTTCGTTATTTCATTCTTTCGGGCATTGGGAGTCAACTCCACTTCATAGGCTTTTTTACCTTTTATATCGATTTTCTCCCCGATATATTTGTACTTACATCCGGATTTATAAATTTCAAAAAGAGTGGTCGGATTCAAAGCTTGTATTTCCCGGTGATCAGGTTCGGTAATATTCACTTCGTCCCAACCTTTTTGCAGAACCCACTGCGTTTTTCCGTCGAACCAAGTTTCCATATCCGGAATATCCAAATGAAACTTTTCTTTTTTCAAGTCGATTTTGCCGTCGAAACTTTCGGTTACTTTATTGACTGCATCTTTGATATTCATCGTGAAATAAATAGACATGCTCCCGGCTTGGGAAAAAGCGGCCGACGATTTATCCAAGTATTCCTTGGCTTTGTTGTTTCTCTGAGCAAAAAGAGAGGTTGACAGAAACAAACAGACTGATAAACAGGTCCATATTCGGATGTTTTTATATATAAAGTTCATTTTCATTCAAATTAATCGTTTAGATTCTGCGTAGCGCATTATTTTAATTATTTCAAGGAATTTAGTTTTTGTTCCAATTGATATTCGTCCACAACATATACATCGCGGGGTTTGCTTCCCTGTGTCGGGCCGACTATTCCGGCAACTTCCAATTGATCCATTAATCGTCCGGCACGATTGTATCCAATCGAAAACTTCCGCTGAATAAGCGAGGTGGAGCCTTGCTGTTGAATGACAATCAATCGGGCAGCCTCTTCAAATAGAGGGTCACGATCACTTAAATCAATTGTTCCGGATGCATCCGTACCCTGCTCGCCGGAGTATTCGGGAAGCTCGAAAGCCGTAGGGAATCCTTTTTGATTTCCGATAAATTTCGATATTTTGTCCACCTCCGGAGTGTCGACGAATGCGCATTGCACACGGGTTGTATCACTTCCTTGGAAGAATAATAAATCGCCTCGACCGATTAATTGATTGGCTCCCGGTCCATCCAAAATTGTTCGAGAATCAATCATGGAAGTTACGCGGAAAGCAACCCGCGCCGGGAAATTAGCTTTAATGGTTCCCGTAATAATATTCGTTGTCGGTCGTTGCGTTGCGATAATCATGTGAATGCCTACCGCACGAGCTTTCTGCGCAATACGGGCAATAGGTAATTCAATCTCTTTTCCGGCTGTCATTATTAAATCGCCAAACTCATCAATAATAACAACGATGTAAGGCATGAATTTATGTCCTTTCAGAGGATTTAGCCTTCGATTTACAAACTTATCATTGTATTCTTTCACGTTTCTCGCTCCGGCTTTTTGTAACAGCGTGTACCGGTCGTCCATCTCCTTTGTCAATGAATTTAAGGTATAAATCACTCGCGTGAAATCGGTAATAATCGGATGTTCTTCATCCGGCAACTTGGCCAGAAAATGCTTTTCTATCACCGAATAAATACTAAATTCAACCATTTTCGGATCGATTAAAACAAATTTCAGCACCGCCGGATGCTTTTTATAAAGCAACGATGTTATGGCAGCATTCAATCCCACCGATTTTCCTTGTCCGGTTGCTCCGGCAACCAAAAGGTGAGGCATTTTTGCCAAATCGACCATGAAAACCTCATTGGTAATTGTTTTACCCAAAGCAATGGGAAGTTCAAAGTTCGACTCCTGATATTTTCGCGATGCAAGAATCGAGTACATCGAAACTATCTTCGGTTCTTTATTCGGGACTTCAATACCGATGGTTCCCTTTCCCGGCATGGGTGCTATAATGCGGATTCCGATTGCGGCCAGACTCAAGGCAATATCATCTTCCAAGTTTCGGATTTTAGACACACGGACTCCTTCTTCCGGAACAATTTCGTACAGCGTGATTGTCGGACCTACGGTTGCCTTGATTGATTTTATCTTTATTCCGTAATTCTCTAAGGTCTTGATGATTTTATTTTTATTTTCGGTTTGTTCTTCGTAGTTGACTTGAGTATCACTCGAATCGTATTTAACCAATAAATCCAGCGTCGGAAATTCGTAATGAGACGGCTCCAAAGTCGGGTCATATACTCCCAACTCATCCAATAAACGTTTGTGTTCTTCTTCCTCGCTGCCGTCGGCAATCGGGTTTTTCGGTATTAAATCGCGCTCTTCTTCGTTGTTATTCGCAGCGAACACTTCTTCCTCTTCCAAGGAATTAATGATTTCAAATTCTTTTTCCGAATCTTCTTCTCTTTCCAAGATGAAAGGTTTATCGTCTTGCGTATTATCTTCGATTAAAATCTCGGGGTGTGTTTCAATCGGAATGATTTTCTCTTTCTTCTTTCTTCTCAAGAAAGAGAAAGGGCCTTTCTTCTTTTGACCGGGAAACGTTGCTTCATTATAATATGATTCTTTCTTCGAATCCTGTTCGTCTTTCAAACCGACTTTGGGCGACAGTTTAAACAACCTTCTCATAAACGGAACGGTTTCGGTGTTGATTGTTATCATGATTATTGCGAATACCAAGAAGATAATCAATACGGTGCCCGGTATGCCGAAATTATCCTTTAAAAGTTGTGAGGTAAGAAAACCGTGTTTGCCTCCTATGTATAAAGCGGTATCGCGGAAAAACCTTCCGAAGAAGAACGAAAGAGCTGCCGACGACCAAATCATCAATATGGCGTAAATAATAAAATTTCTAAGCAGACGGACGTATCGGGCTTTCATCAAACGCAAAGCAACGAAAAAAAAGAATATCAACAAGAAGAAAGTGGAGATACCGAACAACTCGTTCATTAAGATATTACTTAGAATGGCTCCCCGCATTCCGGTCCAATTCTGAATCCCGGCTATGGTTCCGTAATGGAAAAAAGAAAGACCATCCACTTTGCTTTGGTCGGCGGCTCCGGTGAAGAAAAAGGAAATCATGGAAATACCGGAATAAAGTGTGAATCCCAACAGAAACAAACCGATAACAAAATGCGTTGTACTACTTTGAAAAAACAACTTCCAACGAGTCAGTGTCGATACTCTCGGTTCATTGTTATTTGCAGCAGACGGTTTACTTTTAGCCATATAGAATTGATTTTGAAACGCACAAAAATACATAATAATTTTCGTACTTTTGTACTCTGAAAAATAATAATAACAATATTATACAAAATGACAAAAGAAATAAAGGAATTAACTCCCAGAAACGAAAGCTATTCGCAATGGTATAACGACTTGGTTATTAAAGCCGATTTGGCTGAAAACTCCGCAGTACGCGGATGCATGGTTATCAAACCTTACGGTTATGCCATTTGGGAAAAAATCCAACGGCAACTGGATGATATGTTCAAAGAAACAGGACATGTCAACGCTTATTTCCCGCTGTTTATCCCCAAATCGTTTTTAAGTAAAGAGGCCGACCACGTGGAAGGTTTTGCCAAAGAATGTGCCGTCGTTACTCATTATCGACTGAAAAACGACCCGGACGGAAAGGGAGTCGTGGTTGACCCTGAAGCCAAATTGGAGGAAGAATTGATTGTTCGTCCTACTTCGGAAACAATTATTTGGAATACGTATAAAAACTGGATTCAATCGCATCGCGATTTGCCTGTTTTGTGCAATCAATGGGCGAACGTTGTTCGTTGGGAAATGCGTACCCGCCTGTTTTTGAGAACGGCCGAATTTCTCTGGCAAGAAGGGCATACCGCTCATGCCACGAAAGAAGATGCCATCGAAGAAACAGTGAAAATGCTTCGTGTTTATGCCGACTTCGCAGAGCAATATATGGCCGTCCCGGTTATTCAAGGCGTGAAAACGCCCGGAGAACGTTTTGCCGGAGCTGTGGATACTTACTGTATCGAGGCTTTAATGCAAGACGGAAAGGCTTTGCAAGCCGGGACGTCTCACTTCTTAGGGCAGAACTTCGCTAAGGCTTTCGATGTTCAATTCTTGAATAAGGAAGGTAAAAGAGAATATGTGTGGTCTACTTCATGGGGAGTTTCCACTCGTTTGATGGGTGCTTTAATTATGGCTCACTCCGATGACAACGGTTTGGTTTTACCTCCCAAGTTGGCTCCTTTTCAGGTGGTGATTGTTCCGATTTATAAGAACGAAGAGAACTTAAATGCCGTCACCGAGCAGGCGAACCGAATAATAACCGAACTGAAAGATTCAGGAATTACCGTGAAGTACGATAATGCCACGAATAAAAAACCGGGATGGAAATTCGCCGAATACGAATTAAAAGGCGTACCCGTGCGCTTGGCTATGGGCGAACGCGATTTGAAGAACGGAACCGTCGAAGTCGCCCGGCGCGACACATTAACCAAAGAAACCGTTTCAGTCGATAATATCGCAACTTACATCAAGAATCTGTTGGATGATATTCAACGGAATATCTACAAAAAAGCATCGGATTATCGGGCAGCCAATACCGTTACGGTCGACACTTACGATGAATTCAAAGAAAGAATCGAAAACGGAGGCTTTATTTCGGCTCACTGGGACGGCACGTCCGAAACCGAAGAACTGATTAAAGAAGAAACCAAAGCGACTATCCGCTGTATTCCTTTGGAAGGCGACGTCGAACCGGGAAAATGTATGGTTACCGGAAAACCTTCCAAACAACGAGTTATCTTTGCAAGAGCCTATTAACAATACGGATACATACAAGACCATAACGGTCGGCGGCAAAGGATATATAACCGAGCAACGGAGCAAGTTTATATCCTTTGCCTTTCCTGTGCAAACACCCGAAGAAGCAAAGAATATCGTAGACAGTTACCGAAAAGAATACCACGATGCCCGTCATGTTTGCTGGGCGTATATGTTGGGTCCGGAAAGAAATACGTTCCGGGTAAATGACGACGGTGAACCTTCTTCCACAGCCGGAAAACCTATCTTGGGAGTAATCAATTCGCACGAGTTAACCGATATTCTTATCGTGGTTATCCGTTATTTCGGAGGTGTGAAGTTAGGAACTTCCGGTTTGATTGCCGCTTATCGGGAAGCCGCTCGGAGTGCCCTCCAAAATACCGGGATTATCGAAAAAACAATCAACGAAGAAATATTCGTTGCCTTTGAATACCCTCTTCTGGATAAGGTGATGCGGATAGTGAAAGAAGATAACCCGCAAATCGTCTCTCAAAAATTCGACATGAATTGCGAATTAACTCTCCGTATCCGAAAAAGCGAAGCGGAACAATTAAAAACCAAACTGTCGAAAGCCGGCGCGAAAGTAAACGGTTGAAATATCATCCGTACGCCTCACGGAAGCCCTATTTCTACACTTTCAGGTAATGAAAGTGTCGTTCTCAACTAGGGTTGAGAGAGTCTCTTAAAAAAGGGATTAAATGCTAAAAAGGGTAAGTCGATTGATAGTTAGCGTGATTTATCCGTATATCGGCGATTCACGTTTTTAGCTTCCCGAAAGTCTTTCTTCCTATCATTCTGATTTCCATATTTCGTCTTTTTCAATTTCGGATTGCAAAGAAAAACAAAATAAATCGGGAAAATAAAAAATAAAGGGAACCTATCTTTTAGAAAATTAAGTATTTCGATTGTCTTTCAGTTTTTGTATCTCTCTTACTGATAAGTCGGTCGATTTAGAAATGATATTTATATCTACTCCGTTTTCCAACAAAGATAAGGCAATTTCTTTTTTTTCAGAAGAAACAGAGCCGGCTGTTCCGTAATAAGAATCAATGATTTTTTCTACAAATTCTATTAAAAAAAGTTTATTGTCCTTATTGCCGTAATTTATTCCGCAAAATGTTGAAATGTCCTTATGTAAAATAAGATAATAAATTCC